>NZ_CAUQWY010000025.1:0-26375 GCF_963521865.1 uncultured Streptococcus sp. | reverse complement strand
AAAGTTGCAAGGCTTCGTTTTAGTATGTTATACATAGACTACTCCTTTCTACATTATTTAAAAAGGTTGCTCTCTATCTATTCATGAAGATATTTTTAATCCCAAGTTCCAATGAGATAAGAAAATCCACTTACTACAGCTATTAAAAAATATTTCTCCTTTCCATATCAGTTTTATTTTCTGCTGTTATATTTTTATTATAATATTTCAAGAAAGCGCTGTCAACTATTTATATGCAATTTCTTTATATATGTAATTTCTTTATACAAAAAGACCGGATTGCTCCGATCTTTCAATAGTTCATATTCTCAATTTCTGTTTTTAAAAATAGCTAAGGTTAACGTCAAATGACTACGCGGCTGATTTCATACGATAAAAATCAAGCACTAGACCAGCAGGACCTTTAACTAATAAGGACTCTGTTCCCCAATCCGTTTCACAAGGATCGTGTAAAATCTCGACACCGATTTCTTTTAAACGTTGGTAAGTCTGATTTAAATCCTCAACCTCGATATGAAGAATGATTCCTGACTGAAAATCTTCCAAAGGAATCAAATGATTTTGGGACAACATCAGACAGTGACTGCCAATCGTAAACTGAGCAAAACTGTCGTCAACATAATCGGACTTTTTATCCAAAATACGCTCCAAGTCAGCACAGACTTGGGGAACATCTGAAACGATAATATCTAATTGATTTAAATTCATTTACTATCCTCCATAAAAAGACCGGATTGCTCCGATCTGTTTGATTCATAAAATGCAAAAATGAATAGCTTTTGTCAATTAATGGATTGATTAATCGTCAGTAAGCCGTGGTTAATTATTGCAGCAATATCTTCAAGACCATGCAAAATAAAAGTTCCTACAATCAAACCTATAATAATTGAACAGATAATCATGGTCATACAGATTAGATAAACATCCTTTTTTTGCATCTCTTTCCTCCTAACGAAATAAGAAAATCCACTTACTACAGCTATTTAAAAAATCTTTCTCCTTCCCATATCAGTTTTATTTTCTGCTGTTATGTTTTTATTATAAGATTTTGAGAAAACGCTGTCAACTATTTATATGCAATTGCCTTATATCAAAAAGACCGGATTGCTCCGATCTTTTCAAGTTCCGCTCTAAGAAAATCAAAGAATAAACAAGGCATCGAACCGCAGGCAGTACTGAAGTACGGCAAGGTGAAGATAACGCAGTTTACATTTGATTTTCGACGAGAGGAATTATTTAATTGCGCGTGATTGCAACCCTTCTTCTTCCAAGAAGAGACGGAATGGTACGAGTTCTTCTGCTTCGTATTTTTCCTTGAAGGCTTTGATTGCTTCTTCTGAGTGAAGTTTTGGATCCAATTCAAGTACTTCTACTGGAAGTGGACGGTGTGGAGTGATGCGAGCATCGATAACAATAGTTTTACCTTCTTTGTTCAATTTAACAGCTTCTGCAACAACTGCGTCGATGTCTTCGATACGGTTTACTGTAAATCCAACAGCTCCTTGAGCTTCAGCAATTTTAGCGTAGTCAGCGTTTGTGAAGTCACAACCAAACAAGTGTTTGTTTGTGTCTTCGTATTTGTCCTTGATGAAGGCATATTTATCATTTGAGAAGACAACGTTGATAACTGGAAGGTCGTATTGAACGTTTGTGATAACGTCTGGGTAGCACATGTTAAATGCTCCATCACCCATGATGTTCCATATTTGGCGATCTGGATTGTCTTTCTTAGCAGCGATACCACCAGGAAGGGCAATACCCATTGTCGCAAAGAGTGGAGATGTACGCCACATGTTCTTAGGTGTCATGTGAAGGTGACGAGTAGATGTTTGAGTAGTGTCACCTACGTCGATTGAGTAGATAGCGTCTTGATCAGCATGTTTGTTGATTGCATTGTAAACTTGATACAATTGCAATTCACCCTCAGTTTTACCTTCGAGTTTGTTCATGTAATCACGCCAGTTTTGGTTGTTCTTAACGTTTGCACGCCACCATGGAGTTGATTCAACTGGGTTTACTTTGTCAAGGATAGCTTTAGCTGCTTGACCTGCGTCACCAAGGATTGAAGCGTCTAGGGCATGACGTTTACCAAGTTTGTAAGGGTCGATATCCACTTGGATGAATTTTTCAGTGTTCTTGAATGCTTCGTAAACTTCAGCAAATGGGAAGTTTGAACCAAGGAAAAGAACTGTGTCTGCTTCAAAGACCACTTCGTTGGCTGGTTTCCAACCAACACGGTAAGCAGAACCTGTCAAACCTTCATAGTTCCATTCGAAAGCTTCAAAGTTTTTACCAGTTGTGATGATTGGTGCTTTGATTTTACGTGACAATTCAGTAATCACTTCACCAGCTTTCACACCACCGTAACCAGCATAGATAACTGGACGTTCAGCATTGTTCAAGATTTCAACAGCTTTGTCGATTTCAACTTCGTTCAAAGCAGGAGCGATGAATGAACGCTCGTATGAACCTGATCCGTAGTATGAGTTTTCGTCGATTTCTTGGAAACCGAAGTTTACTGGGATTTCAACAACAGCTGGACCTTTTTTAGAAACTGCAGCACGGCAAGCTTCGTCGATTACTTTTGGCAATTGCTCAGCGTAAGCTACACGTTTGTTGTATACAGCGATACCGTTGTACATTGGGTTTTGGTTCAATTCTTGGAAAGCATCCATGTTCAATTCGTTAACTGGACGTGATCCAAGGATCGCTAGGAATGGAGTGTTATCCATAGCTGCATCGTAAACACCGTTAATCAAGTGAGTCGCACCTGGACCACCTGAACCAACTGCAACCCCGATTGAGCCGCCGAATTTAGCTTGCATAACCGCTGCAAGAGCACCTGTTTCTTCGTGACGAACTTGCAAGAAACGGATATCTTTGTCTTCAGCCAAAGCGTCCATCAATGAGCTGAGTGTTCCTGATGGGATACCGTAGATTGTGTCTACGCCCCATGTTTTCAATACATTAAGCATTGCTGCAGATGCAGTAATTTTCCCTTGAGTCATAATGATAACTCTCCTTCAATTATTTTTAAATTTACTAAGAAGCATTCAGATAAATTATGAAAACGCTTTTAGTAAATTTATTACAATTCTAATTTACCACATTTAATTTTAGTTTACTAAGAATCTGCTCAGAAGTTTTTATTCTCTATTACAGTACAGTCTGAAAACGTTTTTAGTTTCTGTTTTATAATACTCAATGAAAATCAAAGAGTAAACTAGGAAGCTAGCCGCAGGTTGCTCAAAGCACAGCTTTGAGGTTGCAGATAAAGCTGACGTGGTTTGAAGAGATTTTCGAAGAGTATAAAAAGCGAGCAAGCCCGCTTTTAGTCTATTTTACTAAAGTTTAAGAGAAGGGAACTAGTCAGAACAGATACAGAACTAAATGCCATGGCTAGACCTGCCAGTTCTGGGTTAAGGGTCAGTCCAACACCTGAAAAGACTCCTGCTGCTATCGGAATTCCAACGACATTGTAGATAAAGGCCCAGAAAAGATTGAGTAGAATACGATTAAAAGTTTTCTTACTCATGTCAAAGGCACGTACCACTCCTAGAAGGTTATTAGTTGTCAACACCAAATCTGCTGACTCGATAGCGATATCTGTGCCAGCACCCATAGCAATTCCCACATCTGCTACACTGAGGGCAGGAGCATCATTGATACCGTCCCCAACAAAGGCTACTTTGCCAGCCGCTTGTAGTTTATGGATTTCATGGGCTTTTTCTTCTGGCAAGACACCTGCAATGACCTCTTCGATTCCGATCTGATCGGCAATAGCACGCGCCACACCTTCATTGTCTCCTGTCAGCATGACTGTTTTAAGACCTCGTTTTTTCAACTGACTGATGGCAAGCTTGGCATTTTCCTTGGGAATATCTTGCAAAGCAAGCAAGCCTTTGATTTCATTGTCAACAGCCAAGAACACAACTGTCTTAGCTTCTTTTTCCAGTTCTTCTAGTTTTTCTTGATAAATGCTAGAAATGTCCATACCATCCAGCATTTTAGCATTTCCAAGCAGAACTTGTTTTCCATTGATTTGCCCTGAGACACCTTTTCCGTGCAAGGCTTGGAAATTTTCAACAGTTTGAAACTCAAGTCCAGCTTCACTCGCTCGTTTCACAACGGCTTCAGCCAGTGGGTGTTGAGAAGCTTCTTCCAAGGAGGCTGCCAATCCAAGCACTTCTACTTCGTCGCCGATGATATCTGTGACCACAGGTTTCCCTTCCGTCAAAGTCCCTGTTTTATCAAAGACAATGGTTTGGACTTTCTGGATTTCCTGTAGAACCATTCCATTTTTGAGGAGAACTCCCATCTTGGCACTGCGACCTGTCCCCACCATAAGGGCTGTCGGTGTTGCGAGTCCCAAGGCACAAGGGCAGGCAATAATCAGAACTGCTACTCCATAGAGAAGCGAAGAGACAAAGCTCGCTCCAAGCATAACTACACTATCCCTGAGCAAGACGAACCAAATCCAAAAGGTCACAATCCCTAAAATGACAACTGCTGGGACAAAAATACCTGAAATTTTATCCGTCAAGTCCTGAATCGGCGCACGACTTGTCTGAGCTTTCTTTACAAAGTCCACAATCTGAGCCAAAACAGTCCCTGAACCAACTTTTTCTGCTCTAAAAACAAGTGTTCCACTATTATTGATGGTTGAACCAATGACGGTATCTCCAACTGTCTTGTCCACAGGCAGACTCTCACCTGTCACCATAGACTCATCAATACTAGAGATACCTTCTACTACGACACCATCAACCGCAATCTTTTCACCGGGACGCACTCGAATCAGGTCACCTACCTTGACTTGCTCCAAAGGGACTTGAACATAGCGTTCATCACGCAAGACTTCTGCAGTTTTAGCCTGCAAGTCAAGTAATTTCTCCACAGCTTGGGAAGTATTTTTCCGCATTTTCTCCTCAAAAACGGCTCCCATAAGAACGAAGAAGAAGATAAATGCAGCACTTTCAAAGTAAACGGGGAGGTCAGCGAAGAGGGCAACTAAGCTATAGAAATAGGCCACTAGGGTTCCCAGAGCAACCAAGGTATCCATGTTGGCATTGTGTTTTTTAAAGCTGGCCCAAGCGCTCTTGATATAAGGTCCGCCTGCTACTAGCATAATCGGCGTTGTGGCTAAAAAGGTGCCCCAACGCATGACTTGGTGACTAATTCCTCCTATCGACATCCCAATCATGAGAATCACAAGAGGCACAGTAAAGATACTAGTAATCCAAAAACGTTGCAAAAGGGATAGAGATTTTCGAGTCTTCTCAACGACTGTATAACTTCCCTTTTGCATCTTCATGCCACAAGAAAATTCATGTTGACCTAATTCTTGAGGGGTAAAACGAATTGTCTTCTCTTCATCCATGCCGATTGGTTCCAAGATGCCTTCTTCTTCAAACAGAATTTCCTTATAACAGTTTGAAGGTGTCACACGGTGAAAGGTAATCTCAGCAGGAACTCCTTTTTGCAGTTGAATGTGGGCTGGATGGTAGCCTTTGTCTGCCGTGATACGGATTTTTTGAACACCATTTTCAAGATTTGCTTTTATAATTTCAGTCATATCATTCTCCTATTCTACAATCATCTTGCCGTGCATCATATTCATGCCACAAGAGAAACCATACTCTCCAGCCTGCTCAGGCGTGATTTCCACTACATACTCTTCCCCCATAGGCAGGTCCGCATGTACACCAAAATCTGGAAAAACAATCTGATCCAGACAGGGTGAAGGATCCTTACGGTCAAAGACAATGCGGGCTGGCACTGATTTCTTGAGGATAATCAACTCAGGCGTATAGCCCCCCATGACCTCCACTCGAATCTCTTGGTAGCCGTTTTTTTGCTGGGCCTTTTGTCCAGATTTTTCAGGCTTTTTGAAAAACCAAAACAAGATAAACGCGATAAGGGCAATACAAATAATGGTTACAATAATATTCAACATGACGTCTCCTTTACATACAATTACATTTTACTTCTGTTACAGCGTTTGATTTCTTCTCAGAAATCACAGCTTCCAAGTCTTCCAAGTCAGCCTGAGTAAAATCACATTCAGTAATCAAATCAGCCAACAAGTTCTTAATCCTACGAGAACAAACCTTGTCCTTGATATCTTGGACAAGTAAATCCCGACTTTGGTCCAAAGTTAAAAGGGCTGAATAGACAAAGAACTTGCCTTCTTTTTTCCTTGTCAGACACTCTTTCTCAACCAAACGAGCCAAAAGAGTTTGAATGGTTGACTTGGACCAGTCGAACCGCTCCGCCAGAACCCTGATCAAATCCGTACTGGTCTGTTCGCCCTGCATCCAAATAATCTTCATGACCTGCCATTCTGCATCTGAAATCTGCATCATCACACCTCCTAAAATCTACATTTGTCAATCACAGTTATTAGTATACTTCAAAAATCTACATTTGTCAATTATAAAATTAATCTTTTCTTTGAAAAATTGAATTTTAATCATTTGATGAGAGATTTGCAGTCAAATCTTACTATATAAACTATAAAAATATGCTATACTAAAGAAAAAAGAAAACAACCACTAGGGGTGCGTAAAGCTGAGATTAACGACTGTTAGACCCTTTGACTCAATCTAGGTAATGCTAGCTGATGGAAGTGGAAATGATAATGGGGACTAGCAGTCTTCTATTGCCTTTCTGAAACAGACTAGCTTGTTCTTAAGAATACAAACTTCAGTTGGTTGGGAGGTTTTAGATGACTTATTTACCCGTTGCTTTGACCATTGCTGGGACTGACCCTAGTGGTGGTGCTGGCATTATGGCTGATTTAAAGTCGTTCCAAGCTAGAGATGTCTATGGAATGGCCGTTGTGACCAGTCTTGTCGCTCAAAATACCAGAGGTGTTCAGCTAATCGAACACGTTTCTCCTCAAATGTTGAAAACCCAATTGGACAGCGTCTTTTCGGATATCAAGCCCCAGGCTGTAAAAACTGGGATGTTGGCAACTACCGAAATCATGGAAATCATCCAACCCTATCTTAAAATGCTGGACTGTCCCTACGTCCTTGACCCTGTTATGGTCGCTACGAGCGGAGACACCCTGATTGATACCAGTGCCAGAACCTACCTAAAAACAAATCTACTTCCCCTTGCAACCATCATCACACCCAATCTTCCTGAGGCAGAAGAAATTGTTGGTTTTTCAATCCATGATCCCGAAGACATGCAACGTGCCGGTCGCCTGATTTTAAAAGAATTTGGTCCTCAGTCTGTGGTCATCAAAGGTGGTCATCTCGAAGGCGGTGCCAAAGACTTCCTCTTTACCAAGGATGAGAAATTTGTCTGGGAAAGCCCACGGATTCAAACCTGTCACACCCATGGTACTGGATGTACCTTTGCTGCAGTGATTACGGCTGAACTAGCCAAGGGTAAAACCCTTTATCAGGCAGTTGATAAGGCCAAGGCCTTTATCACAAAAGCCATCCAAGACGCCCCTCAACTCGGTCATGGTTCTGGCCCAGTCAACCATACAAGCTTTAAAGATTAAAAAAACTCTCTAGTTCCCACTTTAAGGGAATTAGAGAGTTTTTATACTTTTCAAAAATCTCTTCAAACGACGTCAGCTTTATCTGCAACCTCAAAGCTGTGTTTTGAACAACCTGCGACTAGCTTCCTAGTTTGCTCTTTGATTTTCATTGAGTATTAATTAGAAAATAATGTCATCCAACTTTGTCAAAAAGGCTTGCGTTTTTGCCTCTACATCTTCTGCCTGCATCAAATCACGCACTACAGCTACACCAGCTATACCCGTGCCGATAAGTTGGTCAATATTCTCTGATGTCAAGCCGCCAATAGCAACTACTGGAATGGCAACCCTTTGGCAAATTGTCTTCAAGGTTGAAATCAGGGTGATAGGCGCATTTTCCTTGGTGGTTGTTGGGAAAATGGCTCCTGTCCCCAAGTAATTCGCCCCTCCTTCTTCTGCCTCAAGGGCTCTTTTTACAGTTTTAGCTGTGACACCAAGGATTTTTTCAGGGCCCAAGACTTTGCGAGCTACCGAAACTGGTAATTCATCGTCTCCAATATGCAAACCTGCAGCATCAACCGCAAGACAGACATCCAAACGATCATCGATGATCAAGGGTACCTGATAGGCATCTGTTATTTCCTTGACTTGTTTTGCCAGTTGATAATATTGATTGGTTGTGAGATTTTTTTCTCGCAATTGGACTATGGTAACCCCTGAACGGCAAGCCGTCTCAATCTTTTCAAGAAAGCTTTCCACGGAATCTTGGTAGCGATTGGTTACCAGATATAGTCTAAGTGCTTCTCTATTCATAAACCTCTCCTTTGATAGCATCTAGCCAGTTTTCATCTCTTTTGAGGAGCGAAAGCTGATTGAGTACTTGGTAACGAAAATCTTCCAATCCCATTCCTTGAACAACTATTCTCTCAGCAGAGATATTGAGATAAGAGACCGCTAGACACGAAGCTACAAAGCCAGTCATTCCTTGGCTGACAAAAACAGCTGTTAAAGCTCCAACTAGGTCTCCTGTCCCTGTTATCCAATCCAATTCTTCACAACCATTTCCCAATACAGCAACCTGATTTTCTGAAACGATGAGGTCCTTGGGGCCAGTGACTAAGAATGACATACCTGGATAGGTCTGACACCAGTCTTTCAAGACTTGAAGTAAATCCTCAGTTTCTTGATCTTTAACACTCGCATCGACCCCAACGCCGTGGTGTTTTAAGCCAACAAGACTTCTGATTTCCGACATATTTCCTTTAAGGACCGTAGGTCTATAGTCTAAAAGGTCTCTGACTAAGCTCTTACGAATGGATGAAGCTGTTACGCCAACCGCATCTACTACCATTGGAAGAGAAACTTGAGCTGCATAAGAAGTTGCCATACGGATTGCTTTTTCCTTCTCAGCTGACAAATGCCCTAAATTGATGAAGAGTCCCTGGCTTTGCTTAGTAAAATCAAGAACCTCACGGGGATCATCTGCCATGACAGGTTTACATCCCAGAGCCAAAATCCCATTTGCCAATATCTCACAAGAAATTTCATTGGTAATGCAGTGAATGAGGGAAGTCGTTTCCAGAGGAAAGGGATTTGTAAATGCCTGCATCAGTCTATCCTTTCACCAAAGAAATATCCCTGCACTTTTTTAAAGAATTCCTGCTTGATTAAAAATCGAAAGGCAATAAAGGAAATCGCTGTACCGATTAAGGTTGCTCCGAAAAATCGAGGAGTGTAGATAAACCAGCTAAGCTTAGCAGCCGATCCTGTAAAGAGTACCATAACAGGATAGGAAACAATAGAACCAATAATACCTGTTCCCAAAATTTCTCCCAAGGCAGAAAAATAAAATTTTCGACCATACTGATAAAAGAGACCTGCTAGAAGGGCTCCAAAAGTCGCTCCTGTGAGAGCTAAAGGCGGAATCCCTTGAGTCGTCATACGGATAAAGGCTGTCACTGTAGCCATAGCCAAAGCATAAACAGGTCCCATCATGATTCCTGCTAAAATATTGACCACACTGGACATCGGTGCCATTCCCTCAATCCGAAAGATAGGCGTAAGGACTACATCAAGGGCAATCATCATGGATAAAATGGTTAATTTGTGAACTTGTAATTGGTGCTTTCTCATGTTTCTATTCTTCTCCTTTTTCTAAAGACTGTAAATCGCTCTTCCATGTCTGGTGTTGGTAGGCCATTTCCCAAAACTTAGCTTCCATATGAACACTGATGTGGAAGGCATCTAGCATTTTTTTCTTGTCTGTCTCGTCACTTTCTCGATAGAGTTGATTGACCAGCACTCCCTCCTCTCTGATCTGCTGCTCTAACTCATCCGTAATATAAGTTTCAATCCATTGTTGGTAGAGAGGATTTGGTGATGGTTTAAGATTAAGTGATTTGCCTATATCATGATATAACCAAGGACAAGGCAGCAAACTTGCAAAGGCAATGGCTAGATTTGCTTCTTCAAATTGCCGATAAATATGCGAAACATAATGATAACAGGTTGGAGCAATTGGTTGTCGCTCCATTTCCTCATCATTAATTTTCAATTCCTTGAAAAACTGTTGGCGGATAAATAATTCCCCTTCTACTAAACTCTGAGCATTTTGTTTCAAAAGTCTCTTCATCTCTGGGTTTGAAGTTTTTTCAGCCAAGATATCATAGGCTTTTGAAAAAGCATTTAAGTAGTAGGCATCCTGTATCAAGTAGTAACGGAAAATGGACGGGTCTAAATTTCCCTTTTGTAACTGCAAAACAAAGGGGTGCCTAAAGGAAGCCTGCCAGGACTCCCTCGATATTTCCATTGCAATATCTGTAAATTCCATAATAACTCCTTTATAAAAATAGACTGGTTTGAAGCAATAAAAAGAAAAGCAGGTAGATTAATTTTGTTTTTTTAGAAATATAAAAGATCCGATAGCTATTATCCACCTGTGCATGTTCGTCATATCCATGCGCCGACAGAGCTCTCAGGTAAAGATGGCGCCACCTAAAGACTGTCATCAGGACCTTGCTGTAAATCAAGGGAGACCAAACATGTAGTTCTTGACCGCGTAATAAGCAAGCTTCTTTGAGGGACTTGATTTCTTGCTGAATGAGGGGGAAAGAATTGAATACCACAATCAAGGCATAGGCCCAAGAGCGTGATAACCCCTTTTGAGCCAAGTACAAGAGAAGCTCTTTTAGGGAAATAGAGGAAACAAAGACAAGGCCGATACAAACTGTCACAAAGGCCCTCGTTCCAAGCATGACTGCCTGCGAAGCATCTCCATGTAACTGAACTGCCCAGTAGTTAGCCAAAGATGGCAAAATGGCGAGCAGAATCATCCAAGCCAATACTTTAAATCGCCGGTAATAGAGCATAAAGAGAATACAAAATGCGACTACCGAAAGATTCAGAGCAATCGAAGGAATGAAAGATGTTTCCAAGGATAAAATCAGCAAGAAGAGACTGATAATCGGTGTCTGGGTTGCTACTTTGACCATACTATCTCACCTCCCTTTGAGCATTGCTACTCTGAGATGTGAGTGGTTTGGTAATTGTCACTTCTTTCACATGACTGAGACCCTGACTAGTCATCTCAATCCAATAATCAACCACAGAGATCAAGGGATCTAAACGATGGCTAATGAGCAGAAAACTTCTTCCTTGATTTCTATCCTCCACAATCCACTGACAAAAATAATGGCAAGCTCTATCATCCAAACCTGCAAAAGGTTCATCTAGTAAAATCACAGAAGCCTTGCTGGTCAAGATGGTCAAGAGCTGAAGAATCTTTTGCTGACCACCACTTAATTGATAAGGACTCTTATCAAGCACCCGCTCCAGATCAAAATATCGTAAAGCTTGGAAAATTCGTTGATTTCTTTCAGAATCAGCTCCATCTAATTGAAGTTCCTCTCGCAGACTGACTCGGATAAACTGCTTCTCAGCTTCCTGAACAACACCCGTTAGGTCACGATACAAACTCTTTTTCTTTTTCAGGACTGTCCCCTTCCAGGTAATGCGCCCCTTATACTTTTGAAATTGAAGAATAGACCGAAAGAGAGTTGATTTCCCAACACCATTATCACCCAGGATACAGGAAATCCCTTGGTAGAATGTAAAATCAGCATTCGAAAAGAGGGAGCGATTCCCCAGCTCACAAGTCATACGGTCCATATGGAATAGTTCTGGGCTAGAAGCAACTTCCTTTGAAGCAACCTGTGTCATCTCAGAGGAAGGGATTTGAAACACTTCTCTTAGTTGTCCGTCTCTTAGTTCCACCATATGGTCGATATAGGATTCATAGTCCGTCAAATCATGGTCGCATAAAATAACTGTCTTCCCATTAGAGGCCAACTCTTTTAGAATCTCCAATATCTCTAACCTGCTCTTGCGGTCAATGGAAGCAAAAGGCTCATCCAAGAGATAGACCCTAGGATTCATAGCAAAGAGAACAGCCAAAGCAGCCTTTTGCTTTTCTCCACCTGATAAGTGATGAATTGGACGGTGCAAGATCGCCTTGCAGCGGCATTGCTGGACAACCTCTGCTATTTTAGAATCAATTTCCTGAACGGGATTCCCAATATTTTCCAAGGTAAAAATCAGCTCCTCAAACAAGTTCTCCATGGTAAATTGATGATTGGGATTTTGAAAGAGAATCCCAACCGTCTGGACACGTTCGACGATAGAAAGCTGACTGATCTCACTCCCATCTATCAGGACTTGACCGCTATAGGGAAGAGAAATGACTTGAGCAATCATTTGAAAGAGACTCGATTTTCCTGAACCACTGCTCCCAACTAACAAGGTAAAGGCTTGCGCATGAAAAGTAAAATCAAGCGGCTCAGAGAAGATTGGGGACTGAATCGCTCGTAGTTCCAGCCCCATCTATGCCTTGCCCCCAGCTGCAAACTGATGATAAAGTTTGACAATGGCACGAACCAAGATAGTACAGAAGAAAAAGACAGAAATAAAGCGCACTACAAGCAAGGAAAGGACAAAAGGAAGGGAGAAGGCGTAGTAACCTAACTTAATGTATTCATAGACAAAGCTAACAAGCGTAATCCCAATACTATTGGCAGTTAGAGAGAGCCAACTTTCATAGCGATTCTTGGTTACGATAAAACCAAGTTCACTTCCCAAACCTTGAACCAATCCAGACAAAAGGGCACCTAGACCGAATTGGCTACCATAAAGGACTTCAGCAAGCGCAGCTAGCACTTCTCCAATCGTTGCGCTTCCCACTCTTGGAACAAAGATGGCAGCAATGGGGGCAGCCATACACCAGAGACCAAAGAGGATTTCATTGGCAAAGGCCTGTAAACCAAGAGGGGCTAAAATCAGAGTGAGGATATCAAACAGATAACCTGAACCCACAAAAACGCCACCAAAAAAGATAGACAAGAAAGCAAGTAAAATAACATCTTTTAACTGCCATTTTTTCAACATAAAAAAACTCCTTTTTTAAAGAAAAGTGGGGCATTCAATGTGAGCTACCTAAATACTTTGTATCATCTTCATCCAGTTTCGTAAAAGAAAAAACTCTAATTACAGATAGGAATTAGAGTTCAGCTTACAAGATTAGATGGTTAGTTTCTATAAATACAAAACCATTTCACATTTCCCTTCGCCAGTCTTAACTGTATCAGGTTCAATGGGTATCATCTCAGCCTAAAGCACCCCAAATGTCTTTATTATTTAATTATATAAATATTATAACAAACGATTTTTTCCAGTTCAAGAAATTGAACTGGAAATACAGCCTTGCACTCAAAAAGACAGCAGATCTTTCTTTGGTTAGATAGATACCTATTGTTCACTCATTTCTAGAACAGTTTTTTCTATATTTTTTGCATACGATATTGCTGAAATGATTGAAACACCATCCATATTGGTCTGTATAATGTCTTTAATATGCTGCGTCTGTATCCCACCAATTGCAACTAAGGGCATTTGTGGCAATAGTTTTCTCATCAATTTAAGACCTTCATAACCTATAGCGCCACCAGCATCATCTTTTGACTGGGTATCAAATACAGGACCAACACCAACATAATCGACATATTCAACTTTTGATTGTTGAAATTCTTCCTCGTTTTTTATAGAAAGACCAATTATTTTATCTGGCATCAATTTTCTAATTTCATCAACACCGAGATCATTCTGCCCTACATGTACGCCATCAGCGTCAATTTCCATTGCCAAATCAATATCATCATTAACAATAAATAGAACATTGTATTTTTTACAAAGATCCTGTAGTTTTATTGCTAATTCGACTTTTTCTTTACCTTCTAGGGCTCCCTCACCCTTTTCACGGAATTGAAATAAGGTTATACCACCTTTTAAGGCTTCCTCAACGACCGTATATAGATCCTTTCCTTGGCAAGTAGTCGTTCCACAAATAAAATATAGTTTTAGTAATTCTTTATGAAACATCTTACTTCACTCTTTTGAATTCCTTTACATCTTCATCTGTAATCTCGTATAAGGCATTTATAAATTCAACTTTAAATGTTCCAGGAAGATGTCCATTTGGACGTTTTTCTGCCATTTCTCCAGCGATATTATAAACCAACATTGCTGTTTCTAATGATTTCAATTCTTGACCTTTTTCAAGTCCGATAAAGCTTGCTACTACAGCACCTAATAAACATCCTGTCCCAATAACTTTTGGCATCATGGCACTACCATTATGAATCGTTACCACTTCTCCATTTACCGCAATAGCATCCACTTCACCTGTTACTATTATAGGAATATTGAACTTCTCATTTGCTGCTAGAGCAATTTCGTCAATATTATCTACGCCTGCACTATCTACTCCTTTAGATGCCACATTTATTCCCACTAAAGAAGCAATCTCTCCAGCATTTCCTCTAATCGCTGCGAGTTTGTAATTGTTGATTAGATCATCTGCTACTTTTTTTCTATATTCTCCTGCTCCACAAGCTACAGGATCTAAAACTGCTGGGACATTATATTTCTCTGCAATTTTCAGAGCAGCTTGGTATAATTTCCAATTTTCATCTGTCAATGTTCCTATGTTTATTAATAAACCACCAGCATACTTTAACAAATCCTCTAAATCTGCTGGAAACTCACTCATGGCTGGTGATGCACCCAGTGCTACTAATCCATTTGCTGTAAAGTTTTTTACAACATCATTGGTGATACAGATTACCAATGGTGCTTTTTCTTTTAATAATTTTAAACTTGTCATATTGAAATCCTTCCTTTTCACTTTATACGATCTACTGATTTCGATTTATCTCTATCTTTCGTTAAGAAATTTTTTTCATTTACCATTTACATTGAATGATTTACCTCATCAAATTTGTAAATATCCTAAACTTTCTCTATGCGTCATAGCCAATATCAAAAAAGGCTAATTCTAAAGCGACCGCTTGATTCCAGCGTTCCTGAAGTTCTGTCAAATCTTCTCGACCTTTTCCGACACGATTGAGTTCGTCAACCAGAAATTGAACCCACTCTGCAAAGAAAGGACCTCTGTGGAGATTGATCCATTCCGAATGAATATAGGATTCAGGTAGAGCCAAATCTTTAGAACCCCAGTCTACATAGAGACCTTCTGCAATAACCAGCATGACCAAAAGATGAGCGTAGTCTGATGATGATACAGCAGAATACATCAGATCCTGAAAGGCTTTTGTTACAGGGTGCAAGTCCGCTTCTAGATAGTCATTCTCAGATACTTTTAACTCTTTGAAAGCCTTCTGGAAATAACCATCTTCGTCTGCTTCAAGAAAGCCTAGTTGCTTGGCAAAACGAAGCTTGGATTCAAGCTGGTCTGCGTGGGCTACGCAAGAACCCAGCATGGATAAGAAGGCATCAAAGAAGTGATAATCTTGAATCAGGTAGTCTTTTAAGACCTTATTCTCAATTGTCCCCGCAAAAAGTTCCTTAACAAAACGATGATTGATTGCAGCCTGCCAATCCTTCTGACTGCTTTTTAATAATTCTCCAACAATCAAACCTGGCTCAAATGCATAGTCTTGTGTTTCCATATTTACTTCTCCTCTCTTTACTCATTAGTAATTAATAAAACACCAAGAAATACCAAGCAAAATCGTAATTCCACTTGATCCTTTTAAAGAACATCGAGGGCATTTGCAGAGAGATACCTAATACTCTTCGAAAATCTCTTCAATCCACGTCAGCTTCGCCTTGCCGTACTCAAGTACAGCCTGCGGCTAGCTTCCTAGTTTGCTCTTTGATTTTCATTGAGTATAAACAAGCCTATCCAGTTTTATATAAACAAAAAAACTCCAATTACAATCAAGAATTAGAGTTTAGCTTACAAGATTAGATCGTTCATTTCGACATACGAAAAAAACTGTTCACATTTCCCTTCGCCAGTCTTAACTGTATCAGGTTCAATGGGTATCATCTCAGCCTAAAGCACCCCAAATGTCTTTATTATTTAATTACTGCACCAGTATAGCAAAAAATGAAAGCCCTAGCAAGATATTTGATTAGAAAATATATTTATATTGTTTTTAATGGTGATTTATTCTTCCTATAGACGAAGAAAAACCTCCACATTATGTGGAGGCAATCTCTTTTATCAATACAACTTTAAGTCACGAGGGTCAACTGGGAAGGTTGGGTTGTATGGGTTGTATGGGTTGTGACGAAGTTTGAAGTTTTTGACATCCTCAATGGTCTGAGTTCCAGACAATTGCATGACTGTCTTCAATTCTGCATTCAAGTGTTCAAAGACTTGGCGTACACCGACACTACCACCAAGAGCCAAGCCATAGATAACCGGGCGACCAATAGCTACCAAGTCTGCTCCTGAAGCCAAGGCTTTAAAGACGTGTTGACCACGACGAATACCTGAATCAAAGACAATTGGCACACGTTTGTCAACTGCTTCTGCTACTTCTTGAAGTGAATCAAAGGCAGCTGGCCCACCGTCGATTTGACGGCCACCGTGGTTGGTTACCCAGATACCAGAAGCTCCCGCAGCAAGCGAACGTTCAACGTCCTCACGGCATTGTGGTCCCTTGACATAAACAGGAAGTCCTGAGTATTCAGCAATAAATTCTACATCACGTGGAGACAAACGTTGTTTAGCTGATTTGTAAACAAAGTCCATTGATTTACCAGCACCTTCTGGCAGGTATTCTTCAACAATCGGCATGCCAACTGGAAAGACAAAACCATTACGCTTGTCCACCTCACGATTGCCTCCTACAGTCGCATCTGCCGTCAAAACAATCGCTTTATAACCTTCAGCCTTCACACGGTCCATGATGTGGCGATTGATTCCGTCATCTTTACTAAAGTAAAATTGGAACCAATGAGGTGTCCCTTGAAGGGCCTCCGTAATTTCTGGAAGGTCGACAGTAGAGTAGGAACTGGTTGTATAGAGGGAACCAAACTCATGCACACCACGCGCAGTCGCCACTTCACCCTGTTCGTTTGCTAATTTATGAGCCGCAACAGGCGCCATGATGATTGGTGAAGACAATTTTTCACCTGCAAATTCAATCTCTGTACTTGGATTTTCAACATTGCAAAGCGTATGCGGAACGATGAGTTTGTGGTTAAAGGCGCGAATATTCTCACGCAAAGTGAAAGTATCTTCCGCCCCACTAGCGATATAGCCAAATGCTGCTTTAGGAATCACTTGTTGCGCCATTGGCTCCAAATCATAGGTATTGATGAAATCTACATGACCTTCTGCATTGCTTGTTTTGTATGACATAAAATGCCCTCCTTAATAAGTAAGCGTTTACTTTGTATATTACAAAAATATCTTAACTCTTTTTTCAAAACTTTTCAAATATTCTGTTTGGAAATTTCAGAAATTTTAGGACTATGATAAAAAATCCTTATAACGACAATAAAAAATACATATTATCCAAAGAAGATTTTAAGTGCTACAATAACTGTAATCTTTCTAGATAGGAGGTTCTATTTTTGGATTGGTCCATTGTTGAACAATATCTACCACTATATCAAAAGGCATTCTTTCTGACCTTGCATATTGCAGTTTGGGGAATTTTGGGATCCTTTCTGCTCGGTTTAATCGTTAGTATCATCCGGCATTATCGAATTCCTATTTTGGCACAAGTAGCGACAGCCTACATTGAATTGTCACGTAATACGCCCCTTTTGATTCAACTCTTCTTTCTCTACTTCGGACTTCCCCGAATCGGGATTGTCCTATCTTCAGAAGTCTGTGCCACTTTAGGACTGGTCTTTTTAGGAGGCTCCTATATGGCAGAATCTTTCCGAAGTGGGCTGGAAGCCGTCAGTCAAACCCAGCAGGAAATTGGATTAGCTATCGGTCTGACACCTCTACAGGTCTTTCGCTATGTGGTTCTTCCGCAAGCAACAGCGGTGGCCCTACCGTCTTTTAGTGCCAATGTCATTTTCCTCATCAAGGAAACCTCTGTTTTCTCAGCAGTGGCTTTGGCCGACCTCATGTACGTTGCCAAGGACTTGATTGGACTCTATTATGAGACAGACATTGCGCTAGCTATGTTGGTAGGTGCTTATCTGATGATGCTGCTACCCATCTCACTGGTCTTTAGCTGGATAGAAAGGAGGCTCCGCCATGCAGGATTCGGGAATCCAAGTACTCTTTCAGGGAAATAATCTCCTGAGAATCTTACAGGGATTGGGCGTTACGATTGGGATATCCATCCTGTCTGTCCTCTTATCTATGATGTTCGGAACAGTCATGGGAATCATCATGACCTCCCATTCTAGAATCATACGATTTTTAACACGACTGTATCTGGAATTTATCCGTATCATGCCCCAGCTGGTGCTACTCTTCATCGTTTATTTCGGCTTGGCTCGAAACTTTAATATTAATATCTCAGGTGAGACTTCAGCTATTATCGTTTTCACCCTCTGGGGAACAGCTGAAATGGGGGACTTGGTTCGTGGAGCCATCACTTCCCTCCCTAAACATCAGTTTGAAAGTGGACAGGCGCTAGGCTTGACAAATGTTCAACTTTACTACCACATCATCATCCCACAGGTTTTGAGAAGACTGCTACCGCAGGCCATCAACCTTGTCACTCGGATGATCAAAACCACTTCCTTGGTTGTCTTGATTGGGGTAGTTGAAGTAACCAAGGTCGGACAACAAATCATCGATAGCAATCGTCTGACTATCCCAACTGCTTCCTTTTGGATTTATGGAACCATTCTAGTCTTGTATTTCGCAGTCTGCTTCCCTATCTCCAAACTATCCACTCACTTAGAAAAACATTGGAGGAACTAAATGTCTGAAACTATCTTAGAAATCAAGGAACTCAAAAAATCCTTCGGAGACAATCCCATCCTCCAAGGACTATCCCTACAAATCAATAAAGGGGAAGTTGTCGTCATTCTAGGACCCTCTGGCTGTGGGAAAAGTACCCTCCTTCGTTGTCTCAATGGCTTAGAAAGTATTCAAGGTGGAGATATCCTGCTAGATGGTCAGTCTATCGTTGAAAATAAAAAAGACTTTCACCTAGTTCGCCAAAAGATTGGCATGGTCTTTCAAAGCTATGAACTCTTTCCCCATCTGGATGTCCTACAAAACCTCATCCTAGGTCCTATCAAGGCCCAGGGACGCGACAAGAAGGAAGTAACGGAAGAAGCTTTGCAACTGCTGGAGCGTGTCGGATTGCTGGATAAACAACATAGCTTTGCCCGTCAATTATCTGGTGGACAGAAGCAACGGGTTGCAATTGTCCGTGCCCTCCTCATGCATCCAGAAATCATCCTTTTTGACGAAGTGACGGCTTCGCTGGATCCAGAAATGGTGCGTGAGGTGCTGGAACTTATCAATGATTTGGCCCAAGAAGGCCGTACCATGATTTTAGTAACTCATGAAATGCAGTTTGCTCAAGCTATTGCCGATCGGATTATCTTCCTCGACCAAGGGAAAATTGCTGAAGAAGGAACGGCTCAAGCCTTCTTCACAAATCCACAAACCAAACGAGCCCAGGAATTTTTAAACGTCTTTGACTTTAGCCAATTTGGCTCATATCTATAAAGGAGATTCTTATGAAACTATTCAAACCACTCTTAACTGTTTTGGCTCTTGCCTTTGCCCTAATCTTTGTCACAGCTTGTAGCTCAGGTGGAAATGCTGGTTCATCATCTGGCAAAACTACTGCCAAGGCTCGCACAATCGATGAAATCAAAAAAAGCGGTGAACTACGAATCGCCGTGTTTGGAGATAAGAAACCTTTTGGTTACGTTGACAATGATGGTTCTTACCAAGGTTACGATATCGAACTTGGGAACCAACTGGCCCAAGACCTTGGTGTCAAGGTTAAATACGTTTCCGTCGATGCTGCCAACCGTGCTGAATACTTGATTTCAAACAAGGTAGATATTACCCTTGCCAACTTTACAGTAACTGACGAACGTAAGAAACAAGTTGATTTTGCCCTTCCATACATGAAAGTTTCTCTGGGTGTCGTATCACCTAAGACTGGTCTCATTACAGACGTCAAACAACTTGAAGGTAAAACTTTGATTGTCACAAAAGGAACGACTGCTGAAACTTATTTTGAGAAAAATCACCCAGAAGTAAAACTCCAAAAATACGACCAATACAGCGACTCTTACCAAGCCCTTCTTGACGGACGTGGAGATGCCTTCTCTACCGACAATACTGAAGTTCTAGCTTGGGCGCTTGAAAACAAAGGATATGAAGTAGGAATTACTTCTCTTGGTAATCCAGATACCATTGCGGCAGCAGTTCAAAAAGGCAACCAAGAATTGCTAGACTTCATCAATAAAGATATTGAAAAATTAGGTAAGGAAAACTTCTTCCACAAGGCCTATGAAAAAACACTTCACCCAACCTACGGTGACGCTGCTAAAGCAGATGACCTTGTTGTTGAGGGCGGAAAAGTTGACTGATACTCTTCGAAAATCTCTTCAAACCGCGTCAGCTTTATCTACAACCTCAAAGCCGTGTTTTGAGCAACCTGCGGCTAGTTTGCTTTTTGATTTTCATTGAGTATAAGATACAATAACATCACAAAAAGAAATCAGGTAATCCTAGTGACTACCTGATTTTTCTATGTTTTAGGCATTTTGCCAATTTTCTTGGTCTTCTTTAAAACGTTTAAGGAGATCAAGTCCTTCTGGCGTAATGTAACCTTCTTCTTGGGCTAGGTGAATGAGCTCACTGTAGTTAGAAAGCGTCACAAGTTTGACACCTGCATCTGAGAAGTTCTTATCCGCTTTTGGCAATTGGTAGCTGAAAATCGCTACTACACCAAGCACATCTGCTCCTTCGCGTTTAGCTGCTGCTACGGCCTCGAGAACAGAACCACCTGTTGAAATCAGGTCTTCAACCACTACCATTTTTTGACCTTGAGCTACACGGCCTTCGATTTGGTTACCAGCTCCGTGGTCTTTTGGTTTGCTACGGATGTAGGCAAATGGCAGATTCATCTTGTCAGCAATAATAGCTCCGTGTGGAATCCCTGCTGTCGCAGTTCCTGCAATCACTTCTACCTCAGGAAAGGCTTCTTTGATAGCTTCCACAAAGCCATTTTCAATTAGTGTACGAGTTTCAGGATAGGCTAGCGTCACACGATTATCAGTATAAATCGGTGACTTGATACCAGATGCCCAAATGAAAGGCTCCTCTGGTTTGAGGTAAACGGCTTGAATTTTCAAGAGGTGGCTAGCGATATCTTTAGCAAGTGTCATGGTATTCTCCTTTTATTTTTCTAATCTAGTTCTTTAATTCCAGTCCTGTGTCCATTCATCCTTGATGGCATGATAAGCTGCAACAGGATCCTCAGCTTGAGTAATGGGACGTCCCACTACGATATAGTCACTACCGATTTGATAGGCATCCGCTGGCGTCATCACGCGTTTTTGGTCTCCAACCGCAGCTCCCTGTGGACGAATTCCTGGCGTTAAACAGATAAAATCTGGTTTGGTAGCCTGCTTGATGTGTTCCACTTCCTGAGCTGAGCAAACGACACCATCTAATCCCGCTTCAGCTGTCTTCTTAGCATAATGAATGACAGACTCTTGCAGGCTGGTTTGAATATTTTGAAAATCCTGCATCTGGGCTTCCGACGTTGAGGTCAACTGAGTGACAGCAATCAATTTTGCTTGACTTCCAAGACCTTCACGCGCAGCCTTCATCATCTCTACACCACCAGCCGCATGAACATTAGTCATATCCACACCAAGCTGAGATAAGACCTTCATAGCTGACTTGACTGTATTGGGAATATCATGAAGTTTGAGATCCAAAAAGACACTGTGACCCAGACCTTTCAAGTAAGATACAATCTCAGGCCCCGTTGCGTAATAAAGCTCCATCCCTACCTTTAGATAAAGGCTTTCTTCTGCTGGGAAAAGAGCTAAAAATTCCTTGACCGCCTCAAAACTAGGAAAATCAAGAGCAATGACTGGACGATGTTCTCGCATAGGTTTCTCCTTTTACCTTTGCTAGTGAGAGAGTCTGGGCAACAGAAGCCACGAAAAAAGGAACCTGCCAACAGCAAGGTTCCACGAAAAATGGGTAGTCTCCACCCTTTCACCGTCTAACCTTAGCTGCCTCTCTGGACTGCTTTAAAGGTTTTCTATTATTCTATTATTTCTACTAGCACTTGTCAAGTAAAAACATGGCAACGTATGTGTCGTGATTTTTGAGAAATCCTAAATTTCCATATAAATACATGCAGATACACGAAAGGGCTGAACATATAATTATATGCTATCTACATTTCTCAAAACTCTAGACACTTACCATGGCAACTAAAGAGCTATAGAAGAAAAGCTAAACCTAGCGACGCGATGAACGCTGATTTGTTTGATTTCGATTGCCCTCTTCCTCCAGCTTTTTCTTCTCTTCTTCCAATTTATTCTGCTGTTCTTCCAGTCTTTTCTTCTCTTCCTCTTTCTGCTTCTTCTCAGCTTCTTTAGCCTCTTGTTTGGCTTTTTCCTCAGCCTCCATAATTAATTTATCCGCTACAGTGTAGCTGTAAATTCCAGCTTCCATGTCAATCACACTCGGTTCTGACAATTGAGGCTTAATCTTACTGTAATATGGCAATTTCTTACTCATTTCAGATAGAGGAACCAAGACTTCGTCCGAATCATTCATGGTCAATCGAATTAAATCTGAAGTCACCTTGCTTGGGGCTAGTTCCACCTTCTGGATAGCAGCCTTGAGTTCTGGGCTAATTTGAGCAAGTTCTGACGTAAAGGTTTTGATTTGTTCGCTGTCATTAAAGAGAACAGACAAATAAGTTTCTGGTAAACTGACCAGGCTCACAGAACTAGTCTCAAGCTGACCACTGGAAAGAATAGGATAATGATTTTCACCAGAAATATAGTAGGCCACAATATCATATTCCTTGACCTTGATAGTGAACTTGGTTGGAAATTGATAGACAAGTTGAGCTGATTCAACCCAATAGTTAGACTTAATCTGCTCTTCATATTTTGCCTTATCTAGCAGAAGATTAATCGTATAATCCGAATCCTGAATGCCTGAAGCTTGTCGAATATCATCATCCGTAGTTTGCACCGTTCCCTCAACACGAATATCCTTCATGGTCGCATAAGGACTGAGCAGGTAGGCAGAGACAATCAATAAAAGCAGACTTGGAAATAAAATCGTTAGAGCTCGCAAGATATGGATGGCAGGAATTTTCGGTTTAGCCGATTTCTTCTTTACAAGTTTTTTCTCTCTTTTTTTATCCTGTCCTTCGTTCTCTGTAGACTTTGATTTCTCTTTGGATACTTCTTTTTTGATCTCTTCTGAATCTTCTGCTTTTTCTTTAGCATCTTCCTTAGCTGATTCTGGGTCCTTTGGATCAGATTCACTCTCTCGGTCCTCAGTTTCATCTGACTCTTCAGATTTTGAAGCCATTCGAGCTTGTCTTTCCTTTTCCTTCTCCTCAGCTAGGGCCGCCTCTTCCTCAGCCTTCTTTTTTAGATATTCTTGGTTTCGTTTCTGCCATTCTGATAACTCTTTCAATTCTTCGAGGATTTCTTTGCCCTCATTTTTCTTATCTTTTGACATTTACTTTCCTTATGATAAATCTTTTTTCAATAATTGATAAAAATCTGCTAGAGATTTCAATTCCTTAGAAGCCTTCATCTTCGCTTGATAGTCTTCCTTGTGACTTAGTAAGTGAGAAAGCTTCTCTTCTAAACTGTCCAAGGTCAAATCACTTTCTTGAAGCTCTTCTGCATAGCCTTTTTTTACAAAGTAGGCTGCGTTCTCAATCTGGTCTCCACGACTAGCTTCCCGACCAAGCGGCACAATAACATGTAATTTTGCCATGGCCAAGAGCTCAAAAATCGTATTGGCACCACCTCGTGTCACAACAATATCAGCCAATTCCATCAGGGGTTGATAGAGATTGGTCACATAGTCAACACGAAAGAGATTTTGACTCAACTCATTCAAGCTAGAATCTCCAGTTAAATTGATAATATTGTAGCGCTCTGTCAGTTCTTTCTTATAGTCTGTCACCAATTGGTTAAAGACACGAGCACCTGCAGAACCGCCGACAAACAATACAGTTGGCAATTGGGGATTAAAGTGGGTTTGAATATCCACCAATTCATCGGGTTCTAGAGTTTTTTGGTCTGAAACCTTGGTCACTGCTCCCACATGCTCAACCTTAGACAAACTTGAAGCTTGCTCAAAGGTTGAATACATCTTGGTCGCAAATTTATAGGCGATTTTATTGGCCAAGCCCATGGACAAGTCAGATTCGTGAATAAAGACAGGCACTCCTGACACACGCGCAGCGATAACAGGCGGTACTGAGACAAAGCCTCCCTTTGAAAAAAGAGCCTGTGGACGAAGTCGCAACATGATAAAGAGAGATTGGACAATTCCCCAACCAACTTTAAAGACATCCAGCATATTTTGCCAAGAGAAATAGCGACGCAATTTTCCAGTCGCAATGGAGTGGAAGGTAACATCTAGACCCGACTTGAGGATTTCTTGGTGTTCGATACCACGTTTATCCCCAATATAGTGGACTTCCCAGCCATCTTCGATGAACTTGGGCATCAACAAAAGGTTGAGGGTCACGTGTCCAACCGTCCCCCCACCTGTAAAGATAATTTTTTTCATATTATTCCTTTAACTCCGCTACTGTGTCGATAAAGAGGTCGCCACGTACTTCAAAGTTAGCATACATATCCCAGCTGGCATTGGCCGGACTGAGAAGAACCACGTCTCCTTGAGTCGCAAGCTCGTAGGCCTTGCGGGTCGCATCTGCAATATC
The DNA here is from genome assembly GCF_963521865.1 of uncultured Streptococcus sp. Classification (GTDB taxonomy): domain Bacteria; phylum Bacillota; class Bacilli; order Lactobacillales; family Streptococcaceae; genus Streptococcus. The sequence goes on along the minus strand of NZ_CAUQWY010000025.1, from coordinate 1,622 downwards.
AGTCGCATCCACATATGCCACACCAGACTTGTCTGCTGCCCGTTTAACACGTTCGGCAGACTGGCCCAGGATGACCATCTTCTTGAGTCCAGTAATGTCTGGCACCAATTCGTCAAACTCATTCCCGCGGTCCAAACCACCTGCAATCAAGATGACCTTGCTGTTGTCAAATCCTGACAAGGCTTTTTGGGTAGCCAAGATATTGGTTGACTTGCTATCATTATAGAACTTAACACCCTGAATTTCATCCACAAATTGAAGACGGTGTTTGACACCACCGAAAGCTGAAAGAGTTTCCTTGATGGTTTGGTTGTCTACACCACGGAGCTTGGCTACAGCAATAGTCGCAAGGGCATTGTCTACATTGTGGCTACCTGGAACTCCGATTTCGCTAGCTGCCATGACCACTTCTCCACGGAAGTAGAGCTGACCATCTTCCAGATAAGCTCCATCAATCTTTTCAAGTGTTGAGAATGGTACAACGGTAGCCTGTGTTTTTCTTGCCAATTCCTTTGCCAAGTCTTGGTTAAAGTTTAAGACAAGGAAATCAGCTGCTGTCATCTTGTTCTGGATATTCCACTTGGCATCCACATATGCTTCAAAAGAACCATGGTAATCAATATGAGTTGGCATGAGGTTGGTAATAACCGCAATCTCTGGATGAAATTCTTGCACACCCATCAGTTGGAAAGAAGAAAGTTCCATGACAAGCGTGTCCTCATCTGATGCAGTTTGGGCCACTTGACTAGCTGGATAGCCGATATTCCCTGATAAGAGACCATGTTGGCCAGCAGCAGTCAAAACTTCCCCAATCATAGTCGTTGTGGTTGTTTTACCATTTGAACCTGTGATACCGATAATTGGCGCTTCTGAAATCAAGTAAGCCAATTCCACCTCAGTCAAGACTGGAATTCCCTTTGCCAAAGCCTTTTCAATCATGGGATTGCTGTAGGGGATACCTGGATTTTTCACCATAAGAGCAAACTCTTCATCCAAGAGTTCCAAAGGATGGCCACCTGTGATAACCTTGATCCCTTCTTCCAGCAAACTTTGGGCAGCTGGATTGTCCTCGAAAGGTTTTCCGTCATTTACTGTCACAATGGCACCTAGCTTGTCCAACAAACGAGCTGCAGATTCACCAGACTTAGCCAAACCTAAAACAAGGACTTTCTTATTTTTAAATTGATCTATTACTTTCATGTCTCAAACTCCATTTCTACTCTTACTATTTTACCATTTTTATGGAAATAAAAAAGCCACAAAGTGTGTTTGTGACTCTTTCTTCTAACTGATACTCTTCGAAAATCAAATTCAAACCACGTCAGCTTCGCCTTGCCGTATATATGGTTACTGACTTCGTCAGTTTCATCTACAACCTCAAAGCAGTGCTTTGAGCAACCTGCGGCTAGCTTCCTAGTTTGCTTTTTGATTTTCATTGAGTATGAATCTCGCCATATCATCTATGTGATAAATCGGTAACTCGAATGACTTGGTCCACTTGCTCCCAAATGAGAGGATTGTGGGTCGCAATAATAATAGTTCGATTCGGATTTTTCAAAGATTCTAGGATAGAAAGTAATTCCTCAGAGTTTTTGGGGTCTAAGGAAGCGGTTGGTTCATCT
>NZ_CAUQWY010000024.1:0-27451 GCF_963521865.1 uncultured Streptococcus sp. | reverse complement strand
CTTTAGAAAGCAAGGCTAGGGTTGAAAATATTGAAGAGTTCCTTTCTGTGACGAAGAACTTTGATGACACCTCTGATGAGCCAGAAGAAGAAACTGGTCTGGATAAACTGAGTCGTTTCTTAAATGATTTGGCCTTAATTGCAGACACAGATTCAGGTAGTCAGGAGACATCAGAAGTGACCCTGATGACCCTGCATGCTGCCAAAGGTCTTGAGTTTCCAGTTGTCTTTTTGATTGGGATGGAAGAAAATGTCTTTCCGCTTAGCCGTGCAGCTGAAGATCAAGATGAATTAGAAGAAGAACGCCGTCTGGCCTATGTAGGAATTACGCGTGCAGAGAAAATTCTCTATCTGACAAATGCTAATTCGCGCCTGCTTTTTGGTCGTACAAACTACAATCGTCCGACTCGTTTTATTAACGAAATCAGTTCAGATTTGCTTGAGTATCAAGGTTTGGCCCGTCCAGCCAATACAAGCTTTAAGGCATCTTATAGCAGTGGTGGCCTTGCCTTCGGTCAAGGTATGAGTCTTGCCCAAGCTCTTCAAGACCGTAAACGCAGTGCTGCCCCAAAAACTATTCAGTCAAGCGATCTTCCATTTGGTCAATTTACAGCTGGCGTAAAATCAGCGTCTAGCGAGGCGAATTGGTCCATTGGTGACATTGCCCTCCACAAGAAATGGGGAGAGGGAACTGTTCTGGAAGTTTCAGGTAACGGAGCTACTCAAGAATTAAAAATCAATTTCCCAGAAGTAGGTTTGAAAAAACTTTTAGCCAGTGTAGCCCCAATTGAGAAAAAAATCTAATTTTCCATCCTTCTCACGAATAATAAAGTGAGGAGGATTTTTATGTACAGTATTTCATTCCAAGAAGATTCACTATTGCCAAGAGAAAGACTAGCCCAAGAAGGAGTAGAAGCTCTCAGTAACCAAGAGTTGCTAGCTATTCTACTCAGGACAGGAACACGTCAAGCCAGCGTTTTTGAAATTGCCCAGAAAGTCTTGAGCAATCTTTCAAGCCTAACGGATTTGAAAAAAATGACCCTGCAGGAATTGCAGAGTCTGTCTGGTATCGGTCGTGTTAAGGCCATAGAATTACAAGCTATGATTGAACTGGGCCATCGTATTCATAAACATGAGACCCTTGAAATGGAAAGTATTCTCAGCAGTCAAAAGTTGGCCAAGAAGATGCAGCAGGAATTGGGACATAAAAAACAAGAGCACCTGGTGGCGCTCTATCTCAATACTCAAAATCAAATCATCCATCAACAGACCATTTTTATCGGTTCTGCAACTCGTAGTATCGCTGAACCGCGAGAGATTCTTCACTATGCCATCAAGCATATGGCGACCTCTCTCATCTTGGTCCACAATCATCCTTCAGGAGCAGTAGCCCCTAGTCGTAATGATGATCATGTCACTAAACTTGTCAAAGAAGCCTGCGACCTGATGGGTATTGTTCTCTTGGACCATTTGATTGTCTCTCATTCTAGTTACTTTAGTTATCGTGAAAAGACAGACTTAATCTAAAGTTCATTAACGACATAGTCAAAGAGGTTTTTATCTTTGGGACGATTTTCAAATAGAAATTCTGGGTGCCATTGGACACCGAGAAAGGCAACATCATCCGTACTCATGACAGCTTCAATGATACCATCTTTAGGATCATGAGCCGCAATCTTTAAATTTGGTGCTAAATCCTTGATGCTCTGGTGGTGGAAGGAGTTGATATGGGAAATTTCTCCATAGATTTCTCGAAGAACTGTATCAGGTTCTGTCACCAAGCGTTGAGTTGTGTACTCAGCAGAACAATCTTGCCAGTGGTCTTCTATATCTTGATACAGAGTTCCACCCATGGCAACGTTAAAGAGTTGAGTCCCACGACAGACGGAGAAAATAGGCTTTTTCTGGTTAATAGCTTCCTTGATAAGAGCCAGTTCGAAGATATCTCTTTGAAGGTGGTAGTCATCGCTATCAATGGTTTTCGGTTCACCATAGAATTTTGGATCGACATTTTGCCCACCTGTCAAGATGAGCTTGTCAATCAAACTGATATAGTGGCTAGCCATTTCTTGATCACCAATCGGTAGGATGATGGGAATCCCTCCAGCGTCTTTAACTCCTTCAACAAAGCCTTTTGCTGCGTAGCTCATCATGATGTCATCATCTGGATGAGTTTTTTCGTTTCCTGTAATCCCAATAACTGGTTTTTTCATAAAATGATTTTCGCTTTCTAATCCTCTTTTCGCATGAAGTAGAGGAGGGTTTGGAGTTCACTTGTCAAATCGACATACTGAACGACCACGTCTTTTGGTAAATGCAGATGAACTGGTGAAAAACTGAGGATTCCTTTCACGCCAGCATCAACCAAGAGATTGGCAACCTCTTGTGACTTGACGCTGGGAACAGTTAGGATTGCAGTCTTGACATCGGCATTCTTGATTTTATCCTTGATTTGAGAAATTCCGTAAATGGGAATCCCATCAGGGGTTTGGGTCCCGACCTCAGGATGGTCATCTAGGTCAAAGGCCATGATAATCTTCATCTTGTTACGCTCGTGGAATCGGTAGTGGAGAAGGGCATGGCCCATATTTCCAATACCTACCAGCATAACATTGGTGATGGAGTTATCATTGAGCAAATCGGCAAAAAACGTCATCAGTTTTTTAACATCATAGCCAAAACCACGACGACCTAGTTCACCAAAGTAGGAAAAATCACGACGAACTGTCGCTGAATCAATACCAATAGCCTCTGCAATTTGCTTAGAGTTGGCACGTTCAATCTTTTCTGCATGAAATCTCTTAAAAATTCGATAGTAGAGAGAGAGTCTTTTCGCTGTAGCTTTTGGAATAGCAGACTGTTTATCTTTCACAAAATCACAACCTTTCTATTCTTCTATTTTATAGAAACATTGTGAAAAAATCAACAAAAACAATAAAAAACTAAGAAAAATCTTAGTTTTGATGTAAAAATTCTGTTTGTGCTAGAAAACGGTAGAGGTCTCCGACCAGTCCTTGGTAAACTTCCTGCCCCTCAAAAGTCAAAGAAGTCACATAAAGTGTATCTGGTAGGGTCACACATCCTGACAAAGCCAACATGAGAGCCTCATAATCTTCATACTTGAGAGTCCGCTCTACATGATAGTTGTCCTTATAGGTTAGTTCAAACATTTTGGCTCTATCTTTCCGATTTTGTAAAGACACCACGCTCTACAAGGCTATCCATGAGGAAGTAGAATTTTTCCTGATGAATGTGATGGTCTTCTGATTTGAAAATATCAACTAGACGAAGGCCAAACTTGTCAGTGATATTGATTTTAGCCCCTGTAAGTTCCTTGTTAATGATGATTTTGAGTTGGAAGCCTTCACCGCTGTTTGGAACCTTTTCAAGCAGACGAGTTAGTTCGTAGTTACTAACCTTGGTCTCAAAAAAAGTGTTGTCCTTGAGGGTAAATTTTTTAACAGAAGGGCTAAGAGTGTAGTCGTAACGACAATTTTTTAACTGAATGGTTTTTTCAAATGCCATATGGCTAACCTCCGATAATTTCTTTTAAGGTTTTTGCGAGGGTTTGTAGGTCTTCAACAGTATTTTGTGGCGACAAACTGATGCGAACGGATTCCTTCAAGCGTTCTGAATTTGCTCCGTACATAGCTTCAAGAACATGGCTGGATTGGACAATACCTGCTGTACAAGCTGAGCCAGTAGAGATTGAAATTCCAGCTAAATCTAGACTAAGGAGCAAGAGGTCATTTTTCTGACCAGGAAATCCAATATTGACAACATAAGGGAGATGATGTTGTCCTCTATTCAGGTAATACTGAACTCCCTCTAGCTCGGCCAGAAAGGCAGTTTCTAGATTTTGTACATGTTGAAAATATTCTTCTTGCTTTTCTAGGTCCTCTTTTAAGGCTGCAAGCATGCCTACGATGGCAGCTAGATTTTCAGTTCCTGCACGTTTTTTCTGTTCTTGGTCTCCGCCATGTAGATAGGAATCAAAGTCCATGCTAGATGCGTAGAGAAAACCGATTCCCTTAGGACCATGGAACTTGTGGGCCGAAGCAGTGAGAAAATCGATGCCTAATTCTTCGGGATGAATTGGTATTTTACCAATAGCTTGAACTGCGTCGACATGATAGGCAGCAGGGTGTTGCTTGAGTATTTGGCCAATTTCAGCAATGGGCAGTAGGTTCCCAGTCTCATTGTTGGCAAACATGGTAGAAACCAAAATCGTATCGTCACGTAAGGCCTCTTGAATTTGCTGGGCAGTGATTTCTTGATTTTCTGGCTGGATAATGGTTGCTTCAAAACCAAAGTGCTGAACCAAGTAATCAATGGTTTCAAGGACAGCATGGTGCTCAATAGCAGTTGTGATGATATGTTTTCCTCGTTCTTGGTGACGAAGGCAGTAGCCAATGATAGCAGTATTGTTGCCTTCTGTTCCACCAGAAGTGAAAAAGATATGTTGAGGTTTTGTCCCCAGTAACTGAGCTAGTTCCTGACGGGCTTCTCGCAAGAGTTTGCCAGCTTGACGACCATGCCCATGAATACTAGAAGGATTTCCATAGGTTTCTTGCATAACCTCGGTCATAGCTGAAATAGCAACTGCTGACATGGGAGTCGTTGCAGCATTGTCCAAATAAATCAAAGAATCACCTTATTTCTTTTTGTTGTAAGCAAAGAGTGGGCTGACTGGTTTTCTTTCGTGGATACGGACGATGGCATCACCAATTAACTCACTAGCAGTGATGTAGCATACGTTTTTAGGAGTTTTTTCTTTTGTTGCTACTGAATCAGTCACAAGAATTTCTTTAATCTTAGTATTGTCAAGAAGTTCAGCAGCACCTTCAACGAAAAGACCATGACTAGAAACAGCATAAATTTCTGTAGCCCCTTCACGTTCAACGATTTTAGCTGCTTCAGAGAAGGTACGTCCTGTATTAAGAATATCGTCAATCAAGATAGCTTTTTTACCTTCAACATCACCGATAATATAGCCTTCGTTGCGAGTTGCATCGTCTTGAGGGTAGTCGATAATGGCGATAGGAGCATCAAGATATTCAGCCAAGCTACGAGCACGTTTTACCCCTGAATTTTTAGGGCTAACGACAACAACATCCGAACCTCTTAATCCTTTATCACAGTAGTGTTTAGCAAAGAGAGGAACAGTGTAAAGATTATCTACAGGAATATCAAAGAAACCTTGTACTTGAACTGCATGTAAGTCGAGGGTAAGGACACGATCTACACCAGCTTTAACCAGCATGTTAGCAACTAGTTTAGCTGTTAGTGGTTCTCTAGATGATGCGATTCTATCTTGGCGTGCATAGCCAAAATATGGAAGAACAACGTTGATACTGTGAGCACTTGCACGCACACAAGCGTCGACCATGATAAGCAATTCCATTAGGTGGTTGTTAACAGGGAAACTTGTTGATTGGATGATGTACACATCATAACCACGGACACTTTCTTCAATATTCACTTGGATTTCTCCGTCTGAAAATTGACGTGATGACAGTTTTCCAAGTGGGACACCAACAGCTTGAGCAATTTTTTGTGCAATTTCTTGGTTAGAGTTGAGTGCGAAAAGTTTCATATTTTTTCTATCTGACATTATAGACCGTCCTCTGTAAACTTTATAAATCCTAGTTATATCTGTCTTACCTATATGAACTGGGATTTGTGTATTTTTATCTTTTCTATTTTACCAAAAAATGAAGATTATTTCAGCTATTTTTCATGCTTTTGACAAATCGAACCAATTTTGAAGGGGCTTTTTGGTAGGAAATCTGATTTTCCTCTAAAAATTTTTGGAAATCCTGTTTGCCTTGCTCGTGATTTTCCACTTCAAGCTCTAATTCGTAATCTGTAATATCAAAGTACTGACTTTCATCTAGTGCCATGAGGCCAATTGGTGTTTGTATTTCATAGCGAAGTGTTGTGAGACAACCAAGGACCAGCCATTTATTACTTTGGATACCATGTTTTGCTAATTCATCAAGCACAAGCCCTTGAGGAAGTTCTTCCTTGCTCAGATAGTTTTCAGCATCTTTTAGTTGCAATTTTTGATTGTATTCCATGTTTCCGACACTTTGTGGGACTTTAAGTGTCAATTCTGCCCAGTCTTCAAAAGTTCGAATGCGCATAGCAACTTTCTTTTCTCGCAGTTCAAAATCAGGTGTGTCGATGTAGTAATTTTTTTGAAGAACAGGAGTGACACCTGTGAACTGGTCTTTTAGACGATCATATTCATCTTTTTTCAAGAGTGTTTTCAATTCAATTTCTAAATGTTTCATTTTTCTTACCTTTTCTTTATCGTTGAAAGCGGATTTATGGTATAATAAGCATTGTATTTATTGTATATGAATCTGGAGAAAAAATCAAAGATATTTTTGAAGGATAATATGAGAACAAGGGAGAATATATGACCTTAGAATGGGAAGAATTTCTAGATCCTTACATTCAAGCTGTTGGTGAGTTAAAGATTAAACTACGTGGTATTCGTAAGCAATATCGCAAGCAAAATAAGCATTCTCCGATTGAGTTTGTGACTGGTCGAGTCAAGCCAATTGAAAGTATCAAGGAAAAAATGGCTCGACGTGGTATTACTTATGCGACATTGGAACACGATTTACAGGATATTGCTGGCTTACGTGTGATGGTTCAGTTTGTAGATGATGTCCAAGAAGTTGTGGCTATTTTGCGCAAACGTCAGGATATGCGTATCATACAGGAGCGAGATTACATTACTCATCGAAAGGCTTCAGGCTACCGTTCCTATCATGTGGTAGTAGAATATATGGTTGACACCATCAATGGAGCCAAGATTATTTTGGCAGAAATTCAAATTCGTACTTTGGCCATGAATTTCTGGGCAACGATAGAACATTCTCTCAACTACAAATACCAAGGGGATTTCCCAGAGGAGATTAAGAAGCGATTGGAAATTACTGCCAAAATTGCCCATCAGTTGGATGAAGAAATGGGTAAAATTCGTGATGATATCCAAGAAGCCCAGGCACTTTTTGATCCTTTGAGTAGAAAATTAAATGATGGTGTAGGAAACAGTGACGATACAGATGAAGAATACAGGTAAACGAATTGACCTGATAGCTAATAGAAAACCACAGAGTCAAAGGGTTTTGTATGAATTGCGAGATCGTTTGAAGAGAAATCAGTTTATACTCAATGATACCAATCCAGATATCGTTATTTCCATTGGTGGGGATGGCATGCTCTTGTCAGCCTTTCATAAGTACGAAAACCAGCTTGACAAGGTCCGCTTCATTGGTGTTCACACTGGACATTTGGGCTTCTATACGGACTACCGTGATTTTGAGTTAGATAAGCTAGTGACTAATTTGCAGCTAGATACAGGAGCAAGAGTCTCTTACCCTGTTCTAAATGTGAAGGTCTTTCTTGGAAATGGTGAAGTGAAGATTTTTAGAGCACTAAATGAAGCTAGTATCCGAAGGTCGGATCGAACAATGGTAGCAGATATTGTAATCAATGGTGTCCCCTTTGAACGTTTTCGTGGAGACGGGCTAACAGTTTCGACACCGACTGGTAGTACAGCCTATAACAAGTCGCTTGGTGGAGCTGTTTTACACCCTACCATTGAAGCTTTGCAATTAACGGAAATTGCTAGCCTGAACAATCGTGTTTATCGTACGCTGGGTTCATCTATTATTGTTCCTAAGAAGGATAAGATTGAACTCATCCCAACGAGAAACGATTACCATACCATTTCGGTTGACAATAGCGTTTATTCCTTCCGCAATATTGAGCGAATTGAGTATCAAATCGACCACCATAAGATTCACTTTGTCGCATCACCTAGCCATACCAGTTTCTGGAATCGTGTTAAGGATGCTTTCATCGGCGAGGTGGATGAATGAGGTTTGAATTTATCGCAGATGAGCATGTCAAGGTTAAGACCTTCTTAAAAAAGCATGAGGTTTCTAAGGGACTGCTGGCTAAGATTAAGTTTCGAGGCGGAGCTATTCTGGTCAATGATCAACCACAAAATGCAACCTATCTATTGGATATTGGAGATCGAGTTATCATCGATATTCCCGCTGAGGAAGGCTTTGAAACTCTAGAAGCTATCGAGCGCCCACTGGATATTCTCTATGAGGATGACCATTTTCTAGTCTTGAACAAACCCTATGGAGTGGCTTCTATTCCTAGTGTCAATCACTCCAATACCATTGCCAATTTTATCAAGGGTTACTATGTCAAGCAAAACTATGAAAATCAGCAGGTTCACATTGTGACCAGGCTTGATAGAGATACTTCTGGCTTGATGCTCTTTGCCAAACACGGCTATGCCCATGCACGATTAGACAAGCAGTTGCAGAAGAAATCTATCGAGAAGCGCTATTTTGCTTTGCTTAAAGGCGATGGACACTTGGAGTCAGAGGGGGAAATTATTGCTCCGATTGCGCGTGATGAAGACTCTATTATCACCAGACGAGTGGCTAAAGGCGGAAAGTATGCCCATACTTCTTACAAGATTGTAGCATCTTATGGGAATATTCATTTGGTAGACATTCGCCTGCATACTGGACGAACCCATCAAATCAGAGTCCATTTTTCTCATATTGGTTTTCCTTTGTTGGGAGATGATTTGTATGGTGGTAGTCTGGACGATGGAATTCAGCGCCAAGCCCTACATTGTCATTCCTTAACTTTTTATCATCCATTTTTAGAGCAAGACTTGCAGTTAGAAAGTCCCTTGCCGGATGATTTCAGTAACCTTATTACCCAGTTATCAACTAATACTCTATAAAAACTGATTCAGAGTATAATTATTATTTTAAAGGAGAAAACTCATGGAAGTTTTTGAAAGTCTCAAAGCCAACTTGGTTGGTAAAAATGCTCGTATCGTTCTCCCTGAAGGGGAAGAACCTCGTATTCTTCAAGCGACTAAACGCCTGGTAAAAGAAACAGAAGTGATTCCTGTTTTGCTTGGAAATCCTGAAAAAATTAAAATTTATCTTGAAATCGAAGGTATCGAGGACGGTTATGAAGTCATTGACCCTCAACACTACGATAAATTTGAAGAAATGGTTGTTGCCTTGGTGGAGCGTCGCAAGGGCAAAATGTCTGAAGAAGATGCACGCAAGATTTTGGTTGAAGATGTCAATTACTTTGGTGTTATGTTGGTTTACTTGGGCTTGGTTGATGGAATGGTATCAGGTGCGATTCACTCAACAGCTTCAACAGTTCGCCCAGCCCTACAAATCATCAAAACTCGTCCAAATGTAACGCGTACTTCAGGTGCCTTCCTCATGGTTCGTGGTACGGAACGTTACCTATTTGGAGACTGTGCTATCAATATCAATCCTGATGCAGAAGCCTTGGCTGAAATTGCGATCAACTCAGCAATCACAGCTAAGATGTTTGGCATCGAGCCTAAAATTGCTATGCTAAGCTATTCTACTAAAGGTTCAGGGTTTGGAGAAAGCGTTGATAAGGTTGTTGAAGCAACTAAAATTGCTCACGACTTGCGCCCTGACCTTGAAATCGATGGTGAGTTGCAATTTGATGCGGCCTTTGTTCCAGAAACTGCAGCTCTGAAAGCTCCTGGAAGTACGGTAGCTGGTCAAGCAAATGTCTTCATCTTCCCAGGTATCGAGGCAGGAAATATCGGATACAAGATGGCTGAACGTCTTGGTGGTTTTGCAGCTGTTGGACCTGTTTTGCAAGGTTTGAACAAGCCAGTTAACGACCTTTCTCGTGGATGTAATGCAGATGATGTTTACAAGTTAACACTTATTACAGCAGCCCAGGCAGTTCATCAATAAGATTTAGTCCTCTTTCCTTTGGGAAGAGGCTTTTTATACTCAATGAAAATCAAAGAGCAAACTAGGAAACTAGCCGCAGTCTGCTCAAAACACTGTTTTGAGGTTGTAGATAGGACTGACGAAGTCAGTCACATATATACGGCAAGGTGACGTTGACGTGGTTTGAAGAGATTTTCGAAGAGTATTAATACTAGGAAAAGGACAGTTAGAATCTTCTGTGTTATACTAGAGTTATGTTAGATTTGAAAGAATACGGTATCGTTATGTGGCCGGAGGAGAAGATCATTTCTTTTCGTGAGAAACTTCTTGCTTGGTATGATGAAAACAAAAGAGATTTACCATGGCGTAGGAGTAAGAATCCTTATCATATCTGGGTTTCTGAAATTATGCTTCAGCAGACCAGAGTGGATACGGTTATTCCTTATTACGAACGATTCTTGGACTGGTTTCCAACAGTGGAAAGTTTGGCAAATGCCCCTGAGGAAAGTTTGTTGAAGGCTTGGGAGGGATTGGGTTATTATTCTCGAGTTCGTAATATGCAGGCTGCGGCCCAGCAGATTATGACTGACTTTGGTGGCCAATTTCCAAACACCTATGAAGGAATTTCTAGTTTGAAAGGAATTGGTCCTTACACTGCAGGAGCGATTTCCAGTATTGCTTTTAACTTGCCAGAACCAGCTGTAGATGGTAATGTTATGCGAGTGCTGGCCCGTCTGTTTGAAATTAATCATGATATCGGAGTTCCTAGCAATCGCAAAATTTTTCAGGCAATGATGGAAATCTTGATTGACCCAGAAAGGCCAGGTGACTTTAATCAAGCTTTGATGGACTTGGGATCTGATATTGAGGCGCCTGTAAATCCCAGACCAGAAGAAAGCCCAGTTAAGGACTTTAGTGCGGCATATCAGAATGGAACCATGGACCGTTATCCAATCAAGGCTCCCAAGAAAAAGCCAGTTCCCATTTATCTAAAAGTCCTAGTTGTGAAAAATTCTCAGGGGCAATTTTTACTTGAAAAAAATGAAAGTGAAAAGTTGTTGGCAGGATTTTGGCATTTTCCCTTGATAGAAGTAGATGAGTTTTCGCAAGAAGAGCAGTTTGACCTCTTTCATCAGGTTACAGAAGAAAGTGTAAACTTTGGCCCCAGTCCAGAAGAGAGTTTCCAGCAGGACTATGACCTAGATGTTGATTGGCTTGATGTTTATTTTGAAATGGTTAAGCATGTCTTTAGTCATCGCAAGTGGCATGTTCAAATTGTAGCAGGTCAAGTGACTGACTTTCATAACTTTTCCGATAGGGAAGTTCGCTGGCTTTCACCAGAAGAGTTTAAGGATGTTCCACTTGCCAAACCCCAACGAAAAATCTGGCAGGCTTATGCACAAGCCAACTTAGACAGTAGCAAAGACTAGCTATTGTGTCTTCTTGTTATTTTTTTGGTATAATAGTAGAGAAAAAGGTGAACAAATGAAAAAAATATTAATTGTAGATGATGAAAAACCGATCTCAGATATTATCAAGTTTAATATGACCAAGGAAGGTTACGAGGTTGTAACTGCTTTTAATGGTCGTGAAGCACTAGAGCAATATGAAGCAGAGCAACCAGATATTATTATTCTGGATTTGATGCTTCCGGAAATTGATGGTTTAGAAGTTGCTAAGACTATTCGTAAGACCAGTAGTGTTCCTATTATCATGCTGTCAGCTAAGGATAGCGAATTTGATAAGGTTATAGGTTTAGAGCTTGGGGCCGATGACTATGTAACCAAACCCTTCTCAAATCGTGAGTTGCAGGCGCGTGTCAAAGCTCTTCTTCGTCGCACGGACTTGGCTTCTGTAGATAATCAAGAAACAGATGAAAAGAAAACCCAACCCTTGCAAATTGGGGACTTGGAGATTGTACCAGATGCTTATGTAGCTAAAAAATACGGTGAAGAACTAGACTTAACTCACCGTGAATTTGAGCTTTTGTATCACTTGGCCTCTCATATCGGTCAAGTAATTACGCGTGAACACTTGCTTGAAACGGTTTGGGGGTATGATTATTTCGGAGATGTTCGGACTGTTGATGTAACTATCAGACGTTTGCGTGAGAAGATTGAAGATACACCAAGTCGTCCTGAGTATATCCTAACACGTCGCGGTGTTGGTTATTATATGAGAAATAATGATTAAACTAATTAAAGACACAGTTTTAACCAGTGATTTTATCTTTATCCTCATTCTACTTGGCTTTATTTTAGTGGTGACCTTGCTCTTACTAGAAAATCGTCGGGATAATATTCGATTAAAGCAAATCAATCAAAAGGTAAAAGACCTGATTGCAGGAGATTATTCTCAGGTATTGGACATGCAGGGAAGCTCTGAAATCACCAATATTACCAATAATCTCAATGATTTATCAGAAGTGATTCGGTTGACCCAAGAAAATCTGGAACAAGAGAGTAAAAGATTACACAGTATCCTCTCATACATGACAGACGGAGTCCTTGCGACCAATCGTCGTGGTAAGATTACCATGATTAATGACATGGCTAAGAAACAGCTAGGTGTTCAGAAAGAAGATGTTCTCAATAAAAGCATTCTAGAATTGCTTAAGATTGAAGATGAATATGAACTTCGTGATTTGATTACCCAAGTTCCTGAGCTTATGATTGATTCTCAGGATGCCAATGGTGAGTATCTGAGCCTTCGTGTACGTTTTGCCTTAGTCCGTCGCGAGTCTGGCTTTATTTCTGGTCTAGTTGCCGTTTTACACGATACGACAGAGCAGGAGAAGGAAGAGCGTGAGCGGAGACTCTTTGTTTCCAACGTTAGTCATGAGTTACGGACGCCTCTGACTAGTGTAAAATCCTATCTTGAAGCCTTGGATGAGGGAGCCTTGTCGGAACCTGTTGCACCAGATTTTATCAAGGTGTCTCTAGACGAAACTAACCGTATGATGCGGATGGTGACAGATCTCCTCCATCTTTCACGAATTGATAATGCAACCAGTCACCTGGATGTGGAATTGATTAATTTTACTGCCTTTATAACCTTTATTCTCAACCGTTTTGATCAGATAAGAGGGCAGGATGAAGAGAAGAAATACGAACTGGTGAGAGATTATCCAATTACTTCAGTTTGGATTGAGATTGATACAGATAAGATGACCCAGGTGATTGATAATATTCTCAACAATGCCATCAAGTATTCTCCAGATGGTGGGAAAATCACAGTGACCATGAAGACGACTGATGATCAGATGATTTTATCCATCTCAGACCAAGGCTTGGGTATTCCTAAACAAGATTTGCCTCGAATCTTTGATCGTTTCTACCGTGTGGATCGTGCTAGAAGTCGTGCCCAAGGAGGTACTGGTTTAGGACTAGCTATTGCTAAAGAGATTATCAAACAACATGATGGCTTTATTTGGGCCAAGAGTGAATACGGTAAGGGTTCAACCTTTACCATTGTGCTCCCTTATGATAAGGATGCAGTGAAAGAAGAAGTATGGGAGGACGAAGTAGAAGACTAGAATGAGTGAAATAGGCTTTAAATACAGTATTTTAGCATCAGGTTCCAGTGGAAATTCCTTTTATCTGGAAACCCCAAAAAAGAAGCTTTTAGTGGATGCAGGCTTGTCGGGTAAGAAAATTACCAGCCTACTTGCTGAAATTAATCGCAAGCCAGAAGATCTGGATGCCATCTTGATTACGCATGAGCATTCAGATCATATCCATGGAGTAGGTGTTTTGGCTCGCAAGTATGGTATGGATCTTTATGCCAATGAAAAGACCTGGCAGGCTATGGAAAATAGCAAGTATCTTGGCAAGGTAGATTCTTCACAAAAGCATATCTTTGAAATGGGCAAAACCAAAACCTTTGGAGATATCGACATCGAGAGTTTTGGTGTGAGCCATGATGCAGTCGCACCGCAGTTCTATCGCTTTATGAAGGATGATAAGAGTTTTGTCCTTTTGACAGATACAGGTTATGTTAGTGACCGTATGGCAGGGATTATCGAAAATGCAGATGGTTATCTTATCGAGTCCAACCATGATGTAGAGATTTTGCGAGCAGGTTCTTACGCTTGGCGACTCAAACAACGAATCCTATCTGACCTAGGTCACCTTTCTAATGAGGACGGTGCTGAGGCCATGATTCGGACGCTAGGAAATCGCACTAAGAAAATCTACCTTGGACATTTATCTAAGGAGAACAATATCAAGGAACTGGCACATATGACCATGGTCAATCAGCTGGCTCAAGCTGATCTGGGAGTTGGAGTAGACTTTAAGGTATATGATACCTCACCAGATACCGCAACACCATTGACAGAAATATAGAAAGAACGCTAAGAAGGTGTTCTTTTTATATTGACTGAACACCTAAAAAGTAATACAATGGTGTTACCATTAAAAAAGGGAGTGCAAAAGATGACTACTATTACATTAAAAGTTTCTGAAGCTGATAAAACATTTATGAAGGCAATGGCTAAGTTTGAAGGAGTTTCCCTGTCGGAACTTATCCGCACCAAAACTCTTGAAGCTCTAGAAGACGAATACGATGCTCGTGTGTCAGATTTAGCCTATCAAGAGTATTTAGAAGACTTGGAAAAAGGAGTTGAACCCATTACTTGGGAAGAAATGATGCATGATTTAGGCTTGGAGGATGAATAATTTGTATAAATTAGTTCCAACAAGACGTTTCATCAAGCAATTGAAAAAATTGGATCGTTATACGCAGAAGCTAATTACAAACTATTTACAAACCAATGTTTTGGAAGACCCAAGACGACACGGAAAGGCTTTGGTTGGTAATCGCGTTGGTCAATGGCGCTATAGAATTGGTAATTATCGAGTTATCGTACAAATTGTAGATGATGAATTAGTCATTGCTACTCTAGAAGTTGGTCATCGGAGAGATATTTATTGAATTAAAGTTGACTAATAACAGTATAGAAAGTGAGGAGAGTAAAACTTGAAGAAAAAATGGTTTTTTGCAGATTATTATGATACAACAATTATTTTACTTGCTTTAATATCTGTTATTCTGGTATTACTTGGATTTGCTGAGATGATTGATTTAGACAGTCCTCCATACAGTATTATTGACTTGCTACTTTGGTTTGTGTTTGTGGTAGATTATGGTTGGCGGTTCTTTTCAAGTAAAGCAAAATGGAGGTTTATACTTGAAAATATCTTTGACTTGTTAGCTATCCTTCCTTTAAATGCTATTTTTACAGTATTGCGATTAGGGCGTATCTTCCGCTTAGCAAGGCTGACAAAATTACTGAAACTGACTCGTTTACTTAGAATAATTGGACTTACAGGTAAATTAGAAAGAAAAATTAGTAGATTCTTACGGACAAATGGCCTGATTTATATCTTGTATGTTAATATTTTTATTGTTCTAGTAGGAAGTTCAATTTTATCTGTAGTTGAAGAAAAATCTTTCTCAGATAGTCTTTGGTGGGCTCTTGTGACAGTAACCACTGTTGGTTATGGTGATATTGTTCCAGTTTCCCTTTTTGGGAAATGGATAGCTGTTTTATTAATGTTGGTAGGGATTAGTACAATAGGAATGTTAACAAGTACCTTGACGAACTTTTTTGTAAAAGATAATCCAGATGAACAGATAAAACTTGATAAACTCCAATATGAATTATCTAGTCAGAGAATATTACTAGAGAAACAATCTGAAAAGATAGAAGAACTACATCGAATGATACAAGATTTGATTGAAAAAAGGTAATTTTGACCATTTAAAAACCACTCATCGAGTGGTTTTTTTACAATCCTGCAAATTCTTTGATTTCTTGTGCTGACATTGAAGAGTCGCAACGGACATTGATTTGTCCATCCACAATGTGAACAAATCCTGGTACAGTTGGGATTCCGTAGCGTGAGCGGAATGCTTGTAACTCATTGAGTTGGCTTGCTTCTTCACTGTTGATGAAGTAGATGTGAGCTTTAGTTTCAGCTACGACACCTGCCAAGGTAGCAGCAAATTTACGGCAGTAAGGGCAAGTTTTACGACCGATAAAGAAGGTTGCAGTTTCCTTCTTATCAAGAGCTTCTTGCGCACGCGCAACTGTAGTGACTTCAAGGTCTTTGATATTATCTAAAAATTGTTCCATGAGATTACCTCGCTTTCATTGATATGTCTAGTATGCCATAAAGTTTCTAAAATTGCTTAGATTTGATACGAAAAAAAGATGAGATTGGTTGGTCTCATCTTTTATAGGGCTTTATTTTACAAAAGCATTGATTTCTGCTTCGATATTAGCAATCTTAGCATGTGATTCTTCGTTTGTTTCCCCTACAACTGCAATGTAGAACTTGATTTTTGGTTCTGTACCTGAAGGGCGAACGGCAATCCATGAACCGTCAGCAAGTGTGTATTTCAACACATCACTTGGAGGAGTTGTCAAGTTTGTAACAGTACCGTCAGCAGCAGTAGCAGTTTGTGCCTTGAAGTCTTCTACGACAGTGATAGCTGTTGCATTCCATTCTTTTGGAGCATTGTTGCGGAATTTAGCCATAATCGCTTTGATTTGTTCAGCACCATCGACACCTGAAAGAGTAACAGAGATTGTCTTTTCTGCATAGTAGCCGTACTCTTTGTAGATTTCTTCGATACCGTCAGCAAGTGTCAAACCGCGTGAACGGTAGTAGGCAGCAAGTTCAGCAACGACAAGAACAGCTTGGATAGCGTCTTTATCACGTACGAATGGTTTAATCAAGTAACCGAAGCTTTCTTCAAATCCCATCATGTAAGTGTGATTGTGTTTTTCCTCGAATTCTTGGATTTTTTCAGCGATAAATTTGAAACCAGTCAAGACGTTGAACATGGTTGCGCCGTAGCTTTCAGCAATCTTCGTTACCAAGTCAGTTGATACGATAGATTTGCATAGAGCTGCGTTTTCAGGAAGAGTTCCAGCGTTTTTATGGGCTTCCAAGATGTATTTTGCCATGATAGCACCGATTTGGTTACCTGAAAGGTTGAGGTAGCTACCATCTTTTTGAAGAACTTCCACACCAACACGGTCAGCGTCAGGGTCAGTTGCCACAAGAACATCTGCACCAACTTGGCGACCAAGTTCTTCAGCAAGGGCAAAGGCTGCTTGGCTTTCTGGGTTTGGAGATTTTACAGTTGAGAAGTCAGGGTCAGCAGTTGCTTGTGCTTCAACGACTTGAACAGAGTCAAATCCTGCTTGGGCAAGAGCACGACGAGCCAACATTTCACCAGTACCATGAAGTGGTGTGTAGACAATCTTCATGTCTTTACCGAATTCTTCAATCAAGGCTGGGTTGATGTTTACGTCCTTAACCTCTTTGAGGTATTCTACGTCAACAGCTTCGCCGATAACTTCAATTAAGCCAGAAGCTTTTTCAGCTTCCACATCAGCAACTTCAACTGCAAATGGATTTTCGATTGCACGGATATAAGTAGTCAAAGCGTCCGCGTCGTGTGGAGGCATTTGTCCACCGTCTTCACCGTAAACCTTGTATCCGTTAAATGGTGCAGGGTTGTGGCTGGCTGTTACCATGATACCTGCGAAACAGTTGAGATGACGAACTGCAAATGATAGTTCTGGAGTTGGACGAAGGCTTTCAAATACATAAGATTTGATGCCGTGTTTAGCAAGAACTGCCGCAGACTCAAAGGCAAACTCAGGTGAGAAGTGACGGCTATCGTAGGCAATTGCGACACCACGTTCTTTTTCGTTTCCACCTTTTGACTCAATCAAACGAGCCAATCCTTCAGTAGCTTGGCGAACAACGTAGATGTTGATGCGGTTTGTACCAGCACCAATCAAGCCACGCATACCTGCAGTACCAAATTCAAGATTTGTATAGAAGGCATCTTCCTTTGTTTTTTCGTCCATATTTTCCAAATCTTGACGAAGATAGTCAGGAAGCTCCGCAAAATCAACCCATTTCTGGTAATTTTCTTGGTAAGACATTGAAATTCTCCTTTTTGTAAATTGTTTTAACCGTTCACATTATAGCACTTTTTAGCGTTTTAGTAAAACGGTAGCATAATTTTCAGAACAGTGGTGTCATACGCCTGTTTATCAAGTCTTGAATGCCTTAGAGAAACATGCTATACTACTTGTATGATTATTTTACAAGCTAATAAAATTGAACGATCTTTTGCAGGAGAGGTTCTTTTTGATAATATCAACCTGCAAGTTGATGAACGAGACAGGATTGCTCTTGTTGGGAAAAATGGTGCAGGTAAGTCTACTCTTTTGAAGATTTTGGTTGGAGAAGAGGATCCAACTAGTGGAGAAATCAATAAGAAAAAAGATATTTCTCTGTCTTACCTAGCCCAAGATAGCCGTTTTGAGTCTGAAAATACCATTTACGATGAGATGCTTTATGTCTTTGATGACTTACGTCGGACGGAGAAACAACTTCGTCAGATGGAGTTGGAGATGGGTGAAAAGTCTGGTGATGATTTGGATAAACTGATGTCAGATTATGATAGCTTATCTGAGAATTTTCGCCAAGCAGGTGGCTTCACCTATGAAGCTGATATCCGAGCGATTTTAAATGGATTCAAGTTTGACGAGTCTATGTGGCAGATGAAAATTGCCGAGCTTTCTGGTGGTCAAAACACTCGTCTGGCACTTGCCAAAATGCTCCTTGAAAAGCCCAATCTCTTGGTCTTGGACGAGCCAACCAACCACTTGGATATTGAAACTATTGCTTGGCTAGAGAATTACTTGGTAAACTATAGTGGCGCCCTCATTATCGTCAGCCACGACCGTTATTTCTTGGACAAGGTTGCGACGATTACGCTGGATTTGACCAAGCATTCCTTGGATCGCTATGTGGGCAATTACTCTCGTTTTGTCGAGTTGAAGGAGCAAAAGCTAGCTACTGAGGCAAAAAACTATGAAAAGCAACAGAAGGAGATTGCAGCTCTGGAAGACTTTGTCAACCGCAATCTAGTCCGAGCTTCAACGACCAAACGCGCCCAATCTCGACGCAAACAACTGGAAAAAATGGAGCGTTTGGACAAGCCTGAAGCTGGCAAGAAATCAGCCAACATGACCTTCCAGTCTGAGAAAACCTCGGGTAATGTTGTTCTGACTGTTGAAAATGCGGCTATTGGCTATGATGGGGAAGTATTGTCAGAGCCTATTAACCTAGACCTTCGTAAGATGAATGCTATTGCCATCGTTGGTCCCAATGGTATTGGCAAGTCAACCTTTATCAAATCTATCGTGGACCAGATTCCGTTTATCAAGGGAGAAAAACGCTTTGGGGCCAATGTTGAAGTTGGTTACTATGACCAAACCCAAAGCAAGCTGACACCAAGTAATACGGTCCTAGATGAACTCTGGAATGATTTTAAACTGACACCAGAAGTTGAAATCCGTAACCGCCTAGGTGCCTTCCTTTTCTCAGGAGATGATGTTAAAAAATCAGTCGGCATGCTGTCGGGTGGAGAGAAAGCTCGTTTGCTTTTGGCTAAATTGTCTATGGAAAACAACAACTTCTTGATTCTGGATGAGCCAACCAACCATCTGGATATTGATAGCAAGGAAGTGCTAGAAAATGCTTTGATTGACTTTGATGGAACCTTACTCTTTGTCAGCCACGACCGTTACTTTATCAATCGTGTGGCAACTCATGTACTGGAATTGTCTGAGAAGGGTTCGACTCTCTACCTTGGAGACTACGACTACTATGTTGATAAAAAGGCTGAAATGGAAGTCAGTCAGATAGAAGAAGCTTCAACTAGCAATCAAGCAAAAGAAGTAAGTTCAGTTAATGACTATCAGGCCCAGAAAGAAAGTCAAAAAGAAGTTCGCAAACTCATGCGACAAATCGAAAATCTAGAAGCTGAAATCGAAGAGTTAGAAAGTCAAAGCCAAACCATTTCTGAACAAATGTTGGAAACAAACGATGCCGAAAAACTGATGGAATTGCAGGCTGAGCTGGACAAAATCAGCCACCGTCAGGAAGAAGCTATGCTTGAGTGGGAAGAATTATCAGAGCAGGTGTAAAGATGGAACATCTTGGAAAAGTATTTCGTGAATTTCGGACAAGTGGAAATTATTCTTTAAAGGAGGCGGCAGGGGAATCCTGTTCAACATCTCAGTTATCTCGCTTTGAGCTTGGGGAGTCTGACCTAGCAGTCTCACGTTTCTTTGAGCTTTTGGATAACATTCATGTAACAATCGAAAATTTCATGGATAAGGCAAGGAATTTTCATAATCATGAACATGTTGCCATGATGGGACAAATTGTACCCCTTTACTATTCAAATGATATTGCAGGTTTTCAAAAGCTTCAAAGAGAACAACTTGAAAAGGCTAGAAATTCGACAAATCCTCTCTATTTTGAGCTGAACTGGATTTTGTTGCAAGGTCTGATTTGTCAAAGAGATTCGAGTTATGATATGAAGCAGGATGATTTGGATAAGGTAGCAGATTATCTTTTTAAAACAGAAGAATGGACCATGTATGAGTTGATTCTTTTCGGGAACCTCTATAGTTTCTACGATGTGGATTATGTAACTCGAATTGGAAGAGAAGTTATGGAGAGGGAAGAATTTTACCAAGAGATTGGTCGCCATAAGAGATTGGTGTTGATTTTGGCCCTCAATTGTTACCAGCATTGTTTAGAGCATCTTTCTTTTGACAATGCTAGCTATTTTGAGACTTATACAGAGAAGATTATTGGTAAAAACATTAGTCTGTATGAACGAAATATTTTACATTACTTAAAAGGTTTTGCTTTGTACCAAAAAGGAAAGTGTAAAGAAGGTTGTAGCCAGATGCAAGAGGCCATGCATATTTTTGACGTGCTAGGTCTCCCAGAGCAAGTAGCCTACTATCAGGAACACTACGAAAAATTTGTCAAAGATTAATTTTCCCAAATAAGGGAAAAAATAAAAAGCTCCTTTCAGTTTTGATACAATAGTTTCAAAATTTGAGAGGAGTTTTTATATGAATCGCTATGCCGTACAGTTGATTAGCCGTGGAGCTGTTAACAAGATAGGAAATATGCTCTATGATTATGGAAATAGTGTCTGGTTGGCTTCCATGGGGACTATCGGACAGACTGTTTTAGGAATGTATCAGATTTCTGAACTCGTCACATCTATTCTCGTAAATCCCTTTGGTGGAGTTATATCAGACCGTTTTTCTCGTCGTAGGATTTTAATGGCTACAGACCTTGTTTGTGGAATTCTTTGCCTGGCTATTTCTTTTATAAGGAATGACAGCTGGATGATTGGAGCTTTGATTTTTGCCAATATTGTGCAGGCTATTGCTTTCGCCTTTTCTAGACCAGCCAATAAGGCCATTATCACAGAATTGGTAGAGAAGGATGAACTGGTCCTCTACAATTCTCGTTTGGAATTGGTGATGCAGGTTGTCAGTGTGAGTTCCCCTGTGCTTTCTTTTCTGGTTTTACAATTTGCAAGTCTTCGCATTACCTTGGTATTAGACGCCCTTAGTTTTTTCCTCGCTTTTGGCTTGGTAGCCTTGCTTCCAAAGAAAGAAGAGAAGACTATGGGTGAGAAGAAACTCACATTCAGAGTTATTTTTTCTGATATCAAGGAGGGACTTCACTATATTTTGAAGCAAAAGGAAATATTCTTTTTGTTAGTCATAGCTTCAAGTGTCAATTTTTTCTTCGCAGCCTTTAATTATCTCCTTCCCTTTTCAAATCAGCTCTATGGAGTTCAAGGTGCCTATGCCACTATTTTAACTATGGGGGCTATCGGATCTATTGTTGGGGCGCTGTTAGCTAGTAAGATTAAAGCCAGTATGGAAATGCTTTTGTTTTTATTGGCTCTGACTGGACTTGGAGTGATGATAATGGGTTTTACCCTCCCCTCCTATCTTGCTTTTTCAGGAAATTTCATTTGTGAACTATTTATGACGATGTTCAATATTCACTTTTTTACTCAGGTACAAACCAAGGTTGAAGGGGAATATCTGGGAAGAGTTCTCAGTTCGATTTATACCTTAGCTATACTATTTATGCCCCTAGCAACAGGTTTAATGACCTTGCTTCCAAGTATCCATCTTTATTCTTTCTTGATTATTGGACTTGGAGTTGTAGCCTTATCTTTCTTAGCTCTCGGATATGTTCGAACTCATTTTGAAAAAGAGACATAAGTTTGCTTGGACTTCAAAAATAATTCCAATCTAAGTATTTTTTCCGCCCTTCTCGTTTGTGAGGAGGGCTTAGTTTATGGTAAAATGGTTTTATGAATAAAAGAATGAATGAGTTAGTCGCCTTGCTCAATCGCTATGCGACTGAGTACTATACCAGCGATAATCCGTCGGTTTCAGACAGTGAGTATGACCGCCTTTACCGTGAGTTGGTTGAGTTGGAGAATGCCTATCCAGATCAAGTGTTAGCAGACAGTCCGACCCACCGTGTTGGTGGCAAGATTTTAGATGGTTTTGAAAAATACAGTCATCAGTATCCTCTTTATAGTTTGCAGGATGCTTTTTCACGTGAGGAGCTTGAAGCTTTTGATGCGCGTGTTCGTAAGGAAGTGACCCATCCAACCTATATTTGTGAGTTGAAAATCGATGGTTTGTCAATCTCGCTTACTTATGAAAAGGGGATTTTAGTTGCAGGTGCAACGCGTGGAGATGGTTCTATTGGGGAAAATATCACAGAAAATCTTAAGCGTGTTAAGGACATTCCTTTGACTTTACCAGAAGAGCTAGATATCACAGTTCGTGGGGAATGTTATATGCCACGCGCTTCTTTTGACCAGGTCAACCAAGCTCGCCAAGAAAATGGAGAGCCTGAATTTGCCAATCCTCGTAATGCGGCAGCAGGCACCCTGCGACAGTTGGATACAGCTGTAGTAGCCAAGCGCAATCTTGCAACGTTCCTCTATCAAGAAGCCAGTCCTTCAACTCGTGACAGCCAAGAAAAGGTTTTGAATCATCTTGAACAACTAGGCTTTGTGGTCAATCCTAAGCGGATTTTGGCTGAAAACATAGATGAAATCTGGCATTTTATCCAAGAAGTAGGAGAGGAACGAGACAGTCTTCCCTATGATATCGATGGGGTAGTGATCAAGGTAAACGACCTAGCAGGTCAAGAAGAACTTGGTTTTACCGTTAAGGCTCCAAAGTGGGCAGTAGCCTACAAGTTCCCAGCTGAAGAAAAAGAAGCCCAATTACTCTCAGTTGACTGGACAGTAGGCCGTACGGGTGTTGTAACCCCAACTGCTAATCTGACCCCTGTTCAGCTGGCCGGAACAACTGTTAGCCGTGCGACCCTGCACAATGTGGATTATATTGCTGAAAAAGATATCCGCAAAGACGACACGGTTATCGTTTATAAGGCTGGAGATATTATCCCTGCCGTTTTACGTGTAGTAGAGTCCAAACGGGTTTCTGAAGAAAAACTAGATATCCCTACAAACTGTCCAAGTTGTAACTCTGGCTTGCTGCACTTTGAAGATGAAGTGGCTCTGCGTTGTATCAATCCGCGTTGTCCTGCCCAAATCATGGAAGGCTTGATTCACTTTGCCTCTCGAGATGCCATGAATATTACAGGCCTTGGTCCATCAGTAGTTGAGAAACTCTTTTCTGCTAATCTGGTTAAGGATGTGGCGAATATTTATCGTTTGAAAGAAGAAGATTTCCTCCTTTTAGAAGGTGTTAAGGAAAAATCCGCTTCTAAACTGTATCAGGCCATTCAAGCATCTAAGGAAAATTCTGCCGAGAAGCTCTTATTTGGTCTGGGAATTCGCCATGTCGGCAGTAAGGCCAGTCAGCTCTTACTTCAACATTTTCATTCAATCGAAAATCTAGCTCAGGCAGATCCAGAGGAAGTGGCTAGTATTGAGAGTCTGGGTGGTGTGATTGCCAAGAGTCTCCAGACTTATTTTGCGACAGAAGGCTCTGAAATTCTCCTCAGAGAATTGAAAGAAGCTGGGGTCAATCTGGACTATAAAGGTCAGACTGTAGTAGCAGATGCAGCCTTGTCAGGTTTAACAGTTGTATTGACTGGAAAATTGGAACGGCTCAAGCGCTCAGAAGCTAAAAGCAAACTCGAAAGTCTGGGTGCAAAAGTAACAGGCAGTGTTTCTAAAAAGACAGACCTTGTTGTGGCAGGAGCAGATGCTGGAAGTAAACTGCAAAAAGCACAAGAACTTGGTATCGAAGTTCGAGATGAAGCTTGGCTAGAAAGTCTGTAATAATCGTTTAAAATCAGAGTTTAGACAGTATAACTAGTTTGTTAATCAGGACAAAATCGGTCAAAAATTTATTAGTGAAATAGAAACAAATCAAAAAAGGAAAAATAAAAAATGTATAACTACCCTATGCGCATTCATTACCATCGCAAGAATGGTGAATACGATACTTGCTCTTTTGTAAAAAGTCAGGATCAACGGATTGATTTGCTGACCTACAAAGAAGATTATTTTGGCGCTTTATTTAGTTTTGAACACCCAAGTTCTCATCCACTAGAAAGTTTGAATTTTGTGGTTCATACAGGCCAAACCAGTAAAGAATATGCTATCCGTTTTAATCACTATCCTCTTTTAACAGAGGTCTGGATTTTGGAAGGGGATGACAGAATTTATTATTCTGAAAATCCTGCTATTGCAAGTCCTGCTTATAAAAATCAAAATCCTTTTGCATTTGATAAGGCCATTAACAGTGCTAGTTTTGATCATCATTGGGGTTACCAAGGGGAATTGGGTTGCCGTGTAGAGCAAAATCAGGCTCGTTTTGCTCTCTGGGCTCCTACAGCTACAGAAGTGCAGGTTGTTGTTTATGAATCAACTACTAATGATGCACCTGTTTGGAAAACATTTGATATGGAAAGAGGCAATAGTTACTCTTATAACCATAAAGACAATACAATCGGTGTCTGGAGTTTGGATGTTGAGGAAGATTTAACTGGTAAGGCTTATCAGTATCAAGTCCAATTTCCTCACCACCAAACACTGACACGCGATCCTTACACCATTGCGACCAGTCCTGATGGCAAACGTTCAGCTATTCTGAGCCATGCAGAAAAGCAAGTTGAAAGCTTCGAGGTCAAGCACGGTTCTGAGGCTACTTGGCGCTTGGCGAATCCATGTAAGGCAGTTATCTGTGAAATGCATATTCGTGATTTGACCAAATCACCGACCTCAGGTGTGGATGAACATCTTCGAGGAACTTTCTTGGGTGCTGCCCAGACTGGAACGGTTAACCAGTACGGTCAGTCAACTGCTTTTGATTACATCAAGAAGCTGGGCTATAATTATGTTCAGTTGCAACCAATTGCAGACCGTCACAAAGAATATGATGCGGATGGGAATGTGACCTACAACTGGGGTTATGATCCACAAAACTATAACGCACCAGAAACCAGCCTTTCAACTAATCCAGAGGATCCAGCTCAGGTCATTCGTGATTTGAAGACCATGGTTCAAGCCTATCACGATGCTGGTATTGGTGTCATTATGGATGTGGTCTATAATCATACCTTCTCAGTAGTTGATGCACCTTTCCAAACAACTGTCCCTGATTATTATTATCGTATGAATCCAGACGGTACCTTCCAGAATGGAACGGGTGTTGGAAATGAAACAGCCAGTGAACACGAAATGTTCCGCAAGTATATGATTGATTCCCTCCTATACTGGGTACAGGAATACAATATTGACGGCTTCCGTTTTGATTTGATGGGGATTCATGATGTCAAGACCATGCAGATGATTCGCCAGAGTTTGGATGAAATCGACCCTAACATTATCCTTTATGGAGAAGGATGGGATATGGGGACAGGCTTAGCGCCTTATGATAAGGCTAAGAAGGACAATGCCTACCAGATGCCAAATATTGGTTTCTTTAATGACAATCAGCGTGATGCTGTTAAAGGTGGAGAAGTTTATGGTGCTATCAAGTCAGGTTTTGTCAGTGGTGCTGCGACAGAGCCAATTCTTGCCAAAGCAATCCTAGGCAGTCGTGAATTAGGAACCTATACACATCCAAATCAAGTACTTAACTATGTGGAAGCCCATGACAATTACAATCTTCACGATTTATTGGCAACTCTTCATCCAGACCAAAGTTCAGAGCAAATCATGCGCAAGGTCGAAACTGCCACAGCCATGAATCTGCTCATGCAAGGGATGGCCTTTATGGAAATCGGTCAAGAATTTGGTCGTACCAAACTGGTTGCGACTGGTGAGAATGGTGAGTTGACACATGATGATAGAGAACGTGCTATGAATAGCTATAATGCTCCTGACAGCGTGAATCAAGTCAACTGGGATTTGATTAATGAGCGTCAAGACAGTATTGACTTTATCCGTCAGATGATTCTATTGAAGACAGAAACCAGTGCCTTTTCTTACCCAACTTATGATGACATTTACCATCATGTCTTTGTTCATTCAGCAAATGAGCATAGTGGTTGGATTGTTTATGAAATTCACGGGGAAGAACACTTATTAGTTGTCTTTAATGCTAAAGGGCAAGACTTCCAGTTTGAAAATGCTGGAAATCTAGAACTGTTGGTGGCCAACAGCCATTTAGCTGATAAAGACACGGTTGGTGGCGTTAGTGCCAGCGTCTTTAAAGTTTTGTAGAATAGAGTTACAATTTAAATTCATTTACAGTGCTTTATCTCTTAAAAACAATAAAATCAGGAAATTCATTTCCTGGTTTCTTTTTTTACTTAAAATTATATTTTTGTTAGCAAAATAACGAACTTTATGATAGTATTGTTAAAAAACAATTCGTTTTCAAAGATTTTCCGAAAATTTCTTGATTTACAAGTGAATATATCAGTGAATTTATTGAAGACTTTCAAAAGAATTTTTAGCAAATATCGTAATTTACTTGAATCTTATCTAAAAAGATAGTATAATAAAACTATAGAAAACGCTTACAAAGGATAGGAGGGTGTATGGATAAGAAAAAAGCTTTAGAAACTTTTATGACCGGTGAGAATTTTCACCTCCAGCATTATCTGGGAGCGCATAGGGAAGAAAAAGATGGTGAGTCTGGCTATACTTTCCGAGTTTGGGCACCCAATGCTCAGGCAGTTCACTTGGTAGGGGATTTCACCAATTGGGTAGAGAATCAAATTCCGATGGAACGGAATGAATTTGGAATTTGGGAAGTCTTTACTAGTCTTGCTCAAGAAGGCCAAATTTACAAGTACAATATTACACGTGCAAATGGTCATCAGCTTATGAAGATTGATCCCATGGCCGTTCGATATGAGGCTCGCCCTGGTACTGGAGCGATTTTAACAGAGATTCCAGAGAAAAAATGGAAGGATGGACTTTGGTTAGCTCGTAGAAAACGCTTGAGCTTTGAAGAGCGTCCTGTCAATATTTATGAGGTCCATGCTGGTTCTTGGAAGAGAAATCCTGATGGCAACCCCTATACTTTTGCTCAATTGAAAGATGAACTCATTCCTTACTTGGTTGAGATGAACTATACTCACATTGAGTTTATGCCTTTGATGTCTCACCCACTAGGTTTGAGTTGGGGCTATCAGCTTATGGGTTACTTCGCCTTAGAGCATGCCTATGGTCGCCCTGAAGAGCTTCAAGATTTTGTTGAGGAATGTCACTTAAACAATATTGGGGTTATCGTGGACTGGGTACCTGGTCACTTTACTATCAATGATGATGCCTTGGCCTATTATGATG
>NZ_CAUQWY010000023.1:0-31352 GCF_963521865.1 uncultured Streptococcus sp. | reverse complement strand
AATCATTTTCTGCGCTACAATCGCGCTGTTCGTTGTCAGGTAAAAATCATTACTAAGGAACCAGAGAAATTTTTCGGACTCATTGAGGACAATCTTAAGCTGGTTCATCCTCTTTTTCAGACTGTCTTTAAAACCTTCCTGAAGGATAAAGAAAAGATTGTCAACGCCCTTCAACTACACTATTCTAACGCCAAATTAGAAGCAACCAATAATCTCATCAAACTTATCAAGCGCAATGCCTTTGGATTTCGGAACTTTGAAAACTTCAAAAAACGGATTTTCATCGCTCTAAATATCAAAAAAGAAAGGACGAAATGTGTCCTTTCTAGATCTTAGCTTTTCATCAACCCACTACAGTTGACAAAGAGCCCTAAAAGCTGACCAGCTAACCTTTACACTTAGCTGGTTACCAAGTCATCCGTCCACTTCCTGAAATGCAAAAATCTCCTAGCAGACTTTCCTGCTAGGAGATTTTCTTATGAGAAGTACTTGTTTAATACTCAATGAAAATCAAAGAGCAAACTAGGAAGCTAGCCGTAGGCTGTACTTGAGTACGGCAAGGCGAAGCTGACGTGGTTGGAAGAGATTTTCGAAGAGTTTAAGCCTTGAAAATCGGACTTATCATCTGATAATTATCAAACAATCTACCAATTAAGCTTCTTCGTCTTCTTTACGACGACGGCCTGCAAGACCAAGACCAAGCAATGCACTTGCGGCAGCTGCTACCATAGCTACAGTAGAATCTGCTGTACCTGTATTTGGCAATTCTTTAGCTACTTTACGCGCATTTGCTGGTGTTTGAGCATCTTGATCATTAGCTGGAGTTGCATGATCGGTTGATGGAGAAACTTTCGCCATGAAGTCTTCGATACGTTTCACCATTGCATCCACTTCTGCTTGACTTGCGTCTGCATTAGCAAATACTGCTTTAGCTTCTGCTAATAATGCAGTCGCTTCTTTTGCAGTCTCTGCATCAAGCTTAGCTGATTCTTTGATGATCAATTCATCTAATTGACGAATAGCACCTTCTAACTTAGCTTTATCCACTTTCGCTTCAGTGTTAGTAGCTCCGTTATTGCCTCCACCATTTGATGATACATAAGAACGTTGTTTGAATGCATCATCTCTTGGAATTGCTAATACTTGACCTTCTTTTGTTACGATAGTTACATTTCCGTCTTTATCGATTGAAATTGCTAATTCTTTTTTACCATCTTTTTCGATTGTTGCATTACCATCTTTATCAATCGTAATTTTCACTTTACCATCTTTAGATGCGTAAACTGTATTTCCTTCAGCATCTGTTGTTTTCTCAAGAGAGCTAATGTCAAATTCTTCAACATCAGTGATAGCTCCTAGAATCATGAATTGGAACTTCGCTTTTTCTTCTGGAGTAATATTCTTAAGGTCAGTTACAGTTACTTTACTGAAGTCAAACTCAAGGTTATCTCCACCATTTTTCGCTTTAGCATCTTCTTTATCTTTCACTAGTTGTTCTTTAGAAATTGTTGCTGTAGAACCGTCTGGCATTGTTACTGTTGCGTTTCCTTTGCCGTCTACTACTACAGTTGCGCCTGGGTTGACTGCTTCAATTACTTTCTTAACAGCTGCTTTTTCATCGTCTGTTAAGTTATCTTTATTTCCAACTAATGTACGGAATGCTGGTGTTTTCACTTTAGCATTTGTAGCTTCGTCAGCTAAGTTATCTGCAGGGATTACTAAGTCTGAAGCTGGGATGTTAAGAACTGTTCCATCAGCTTTCGTTACTGTTGCATTTCCTTTGTCATCTACTACTACAGTTGAACCTGAGTTGACTGCTGCTACAGCTTTCTTAACAGCCGCTTTTTCTTCATCTGTAAGTTTAGTTGGATCTGCTACTACAGTCTTAGCTGCTGGTGTGTTCGCATCGTTACCACCATTATCTTTCTTAGCATCATCTTCAACTTTAACTAAGTCTGTTGATGGGATAACTGAAACATTGCCATCTTTCACTACAGTTGCATTTCCTTTATCGTCTACTACTACAGTTGCGCCTGGATTTGCTGCTTTGACTTTGTCTTCGATAACCTTCTTCTCAGCGTCAGTTAAGGCATTTGGATTTGCTACTTTTGTTTTAGCTGCTGGTGTAACTGCATTGTCTTTAGCTTTTCCATCATTCACATCTTTTTCAGATTTTGTTAAATCTGATGCTGGGATGACTGCTGTCTTACCTTCTGGTGTTGTGACTGTTGCGTTTCCTTTTTCATCTACTACTACAGTTGAACCTGGGTTGACTGCTTCTACTTTAGCTGCAATTGCATCTTTTTCGTCTTTTGTTAATGATTCTGGATCTTTCACTAAAACTTTAGAAGCTGGTTTCACAATGTCATTTCCTGCTTTTGGTGCTTTTTCTGCATCTGCATTCTTCGTTAAGTCTGATGCTGG
This sequence comes from uncultured Streptococcus sp., assembly GCF_963521865.1. Taxonomy (GTDB): domain Bacteria; phylum Bacillota; class Bacilli; order Lactobacillales; family Streptococcaceae; genus Streptococcus. The sequence continues at coordinate 28,928 of NZ_CAUQWY010000023.1, read as the reverse complement.
AATTACCGCTGTTTTCCCATTTGGAAGTGTTACTGTTGCATTTCCTTTATCGTCTACTACAACTTCAGCACCAGAATTTACTGCTTTAACTTTAGCTGCGATTGCATCTTTCTCATCTTGTGTTAATGAGTCTGGATTTGCTACTACAGTCTTATCGGCTGGTTTAACGATGTCGTTTCCTGCTTTTGGCTCTTTAGCTTGTGCTTCTGTCTTCGTTAAATCTGATGCTGGAATTACAACTGGTTTACCATCTTTAGGTGTTACTGTTGCATTTCCTTTATCATCAACTACAACTTTAGCTTCTGGATTTAAAGCTGTAAGCTTATCAGTGATTACTTGTTTCTCTTCATCAGAAAGTTGTTCTGGATTTTTCACTAAAGTCTTATCAGCTGGTTTAACTACGTCATTTCCTGCATTTGGTTTAGCTGCATCTGCTGCTGATTTCGTTAAGTCCGCTACTGGAATTACCGCTGTCTTACCATTTACTGTTACTGTTGCGTTTCCTTTGTCGTCTACTACAACTTCTGCACCTGGGTTCACCGCTTTAACTTTATCCGCGATTGCTTTCTTCTCTGCATCTGTAAGTTGTTCTGGATTTGCTACTACAGTCTTATCAGCTGGTGTGTTCACATCGTTTCCTGCTTTTGGTTTAGCTGCATCTGCTGCTGTCTTAGTTAAATCTTTTGCTGGAATTACCGCTGTCTTACCGTCTGGTGTTGTTACTGTTGCGTTTCCTTTGTCATCTACTACTACAGTTGATCCTGGGTTAACTGATTCTACAGCTTTCTTAACAGCTTCTTTTTCTGCATCTGTAAGTTGTTCTGGATTTGCTACTACAGTCTTATCAGCTGGTGTGTTCACATCGTTTCCTGCTTTTGGTTTAGCTGCATCTGCTGCTGTCTTAGTTAAATCTTTTGCTGGAATTACCGCAGTTTTACCGTCTGGTGTTGTTACTGTTGCGTTTCCTTTGTCGTCTACTACTACAGTTGCACCTGGATTTACTGCTTTAACTTTATCTTCGATTGCTTTCTTCTCAGCGTCAGTTAATTGTTCTGGGTTCGCTACTACAGTTTTATCCGCTGGTTTAACGATGTCGTTTCCTGCATTTGGCTTAGCTGCATCTTCTGCACTCTTAGTTAAGTTTGTCGCTGGAATTACCGCTGTCTTACCGTTTTCTAATGTTACTGTTGCGTTTCCTTTGTCATCTACTGCTACAGTTGCACCTGGGTTTACGGCTTTGACTTTATCTTCGATTGCTTTCTTCTCAGCGTTAGTTAACTGTTCTGGGTTCGCTACTACTGTCTTATCTGCTGGTTTAACGATGTCATCTCCTGCGTTTGGCTTAGCTGCATCTTCCGCACTCTTAGTTAAGTCTGCTGCTGGAATTAACGCTGTCTTACCTTCTGGTGTTGTTACTAATGTGTTTCCTTTATCGTCTACTACTACAGTCGCACCTGGGTTTACGGCTTTGACCTTATCTTCGATTGCTTTCTTCTCAGCGTCAGTTAATTGTTCTGGGTTCGCTACTACAGTTTTATCCGCTGGTTTAACTACATCATTTCCTGCTTTTGGTTCTGCTAAGTAAGCTTCTGATTTGAATAAATCAGCTTCTGGAATTGTTGCTGAAGTTCCATCTTTTAGAGTCACTGTTGCATTTCCATTTTCATCAAAAACAACAGATTTAGCTTCTGGATTTAATTCTTTTAGTTTTTCTTCTACTTTAGCTCTATCGTCTGGATTTGTTGGGTTTCCAACTAATTTATCCGCTGGTTTAACGATTTTACTGTTTCCTGCACTTGGGTTAGCAGTGTCTTCTTTAGTTCTTACTAAATCAGTTGCCGGAATCGCTGCAGTTTTACCTTCTGGTGTAGATACTGAAACTGTTCCATTTTCATCGATTGTTACGATAGCATCTGGATTCACTGCCTCAACCTCAGCTACAATCTTAGCTTTTTCTTCATCTGTTAACTTAGATGGATCTTTTACGATAACTTTATCAAGTGGCTTGTTAATATCGTTTCCACCTTTACCGTTATCTAATTGTTCCTCAGTTTTCACTAATTTTGTTGGGTCGATAATCCCTTTATCGCCAGCTTCTGTTGTTACTTCGATTTTTCCATTGTCATCATATTTAACTTCTTTAGCTGTTGGGTTAACTTTCTTAACTTCTTCTAAAATTTTAGCTTTTTCTTCAGCTGTTAATGCGCTTGGATCTTTAACTAGCACTTTATCAATCGGTCTGTTAATTTCTCCAATTGCTTTAATTGCCGCTTTATCTGCTTCTTTAATCACATCAACATCTGTTTTGCTAGTTACTGCATCGATTCCTTCTTTTGCTTTTTCAGCAATTTTATCGACTTTAGCTTTCAATACTTCTTTAGCTTCTGGAGTTAAGTCTTGACGTGCATCAATAGCTTGTTTTTTAGCATTTGCTTCATCTTCAATAGCTTTACGAGCGTTTGGTTTATCTTCTACAACAGGAAGTTTATCGATTGTTCCTTTAGCTCCATCCTTACCTACAGCCTCATCTTTCTTAGCTTCAACTGCTGCATCTGTTCCAGCTTTATCAATTTCTTCTTTAGCTTTTTCAGCTGCTGCTTTTGCTGCATCTTCTGCTACTTTTTTTTCTTCATCAGTAGCATCTGGAGTATTAGCAATATCTTCTAATTGTTTAGCTAATTTATCATCAATTGCTTTCTTAGCTGCTGGTTTAGTTACTGCTGTTGGATTTACTGCAGTTACTTCATCTACACCTGTTTTCTTAGCTGCGTCTACTACTGTTTGTGCTGTTTGTGCTGCTTCTAGTGTATCTGCTACATCTGGTTGTTTAGCGATTTCTGCTAATTGTGCATCTGCTAGTTTCTTAGCTTCTGCTTTTGCTTTTGCTTTTTCTTCTACTGTTAAGTCCGTACGTTTGTCGATTTCAGCATTTTTATCTTCTAACGCTTTCGCAATTGCTTGTTTAGCTGGTTCTTTTGCTACTGGAGTTACATTTGCAACTGCTGTCGCACCATCTGTTTTAGCTTGATCTACATCTGCATCTGTTGTTGCTTTATCAATAGCATCTTTAGCTGCGTCTGCTTTTGCTTTCGCTGCATTTTTCAGTGCTGTTTTTTGCTCTGGTGTTAAATCATCACGAGCGTCAATTGCGTTGTTTTTAGCTGTTAATGCATCATCAATCGCTTTTTTAGCTTCTGGTTTCGCTTTAGCCGCTGGATTTACAGACTTAACATCTGCTACACCTTTTGTCCCTGCCGCATCTACTGCTTCTTGAGCCGTTGTCGCCGCAGCTGGTGTATCAGCCGCATCAGGTTGTGCGTTAATTTTCGCTAATTCAGCGTCTGCTTTATCTTGTGCTTCTTTCTTAGCCGCCGCTTTCTCTTCAGTTGTTAGGTCTGTACGTTCTTCAATTTCTTGAAGTTTTCCTTTTTGACCATCTTTTCCATTTAAAGCATCTGCGATTGCTTGTTTAGCTGCTGCTTTCGCTACTGGTGTAACGTTGTTGATTGCTGTAGTTCCGTCACCTTTAGCTGTTGTAAGAGCATCTGCTGTTGTTGCTGCATCTACTGCTTTTGTTGCATCTTCTGCTGCTTTATTAACTTTAGCGACTGCCGCATCTTTTTCTGCTTGAGATAAGTTATTGTTATTAGTAATATCATTTACTTTATTTTGACGAGCTGTTTCGATATCTGCCTTAGCTGCATCTTTAGCTAATGGATTTACAGATTTAACATCTGCTACACCCTTAGTTCCCGCTGCGTCTACTGCTTGTTGAGCTGTTGTTGCCGCAGCTGGTGTGTCTGCTACATCTGGTTGTTTAGCGATTTCTGCTAATTGTGCATCTGCTAACTTCTTAGCTTCTGCTTTCGCTGCTGTTTTTTCTGCTTGGCTTAAGTCTTGACGATTATCGATTTCAGTATTTTTTGCTGTTAATTCATCATTAATTGCTTTTTTCGCTGCTGCTTTCGCTATTGGTGTAACGTTATTAATTGCTGTAGTTCCATTATTTTGAACTTGATTTAATGCATCTTTTGTTGTTACATTAGCGTCATTAATTGCTGTCAATGCTTTTTCTTTATCAGCATTTACTTTTGCAATTGCTGCCGCTTTCGCCTCATCCGTAGTATTTGGAGTAGCATTAATTGCTGCAATTTTCTCAGATGCTGCTGTGTTTACTGCATCAATAGCAGGCTGTTTATCTAGTGTTACTACCTCTGTAAGAGTTAGCTTATCGGTTGAACCATCTTTATAAGTTACTACAATCTTATCGCCTTCTTTAGTTACAGATTGGATATATTGTGAAGCATTTTCTACTAATGATCCATCTTTTTCTTTTAATCTTTCATCATCACTAGTTTTGTATTGAATTTTAATATTATTTTTAATTTTTTCAAAATCAGCATCCGATAAATTGTTAACGTCTGATACTGCTACTTTATTAGCTTCTTCTGTTTGTCCTTGAATATCATATTTTTGAGTTTGTTCACGAACTACTAGTTTGAAAGCCCCTTCTTGATCCATATTCTTATTAGCGTCTGGATTAGAAAATAGTGCTCCATCTAAATCTTCTGCAACTAGATATCTTGTCATTAGTGGACCTACAAATTTTGGTTTCCCCGGAACATCCACAGTACCTGTAATTCTTGTGATAGCTGGATGAGCCGTTGTTGCAACAATACCATTTTCATTCGTTTCAGAAGTCATTGTTAGACCATATTCATTTCTAACTTGACCTTTTTCTGCCCCAGAAGCTCCCATAATAGCTGAACCTTGTACAATACGAAGATCTTTAATTTTACCAGAATCATCTGTAACACCAAATTCTAGATTAGTTTCTTCTCCTTTATAAACATAAATCTCTTTTGTATCCGGTTTAGAGAATGGAATTATTCCTGCTGGTTTTACGTTTAAAACTTTACTTTTTTCGATTGTATCTACAGAACCATCTTTATATGTTACAACAAGCTTGCTAGGTTCAGTCGTTGATACTGCAACAGTATCAATTAATGAAGTAGGATTAGCAACAGTCGCTCCACCTACGAATCGCGCATCATTACTCTTTTTAGAATATTCTAATTTTAATCTAGATTTAATTGATGCTAACTCTGTTGGTGTAATATTATCAATATCATTAACTGTAATACGTCTTTCCTCAGTTAAATCTTTAATATCGTACTTATATGTTTGAGATTTAACAACTAAATTGAAATAACCCGGTTGATTTGAGCCATTACTAGGTGCCTCTACCTTTCCTCCTGCGGCATCTGTAATTACTAAATATCTAGCTCCTAAAACCGAATGTTGATCCTCACGTCTGTTAGTAGGAGTAAGACCTAAAAATCTCTCATTAGTTTTACCAGTAATATTCATCGTTACTGGTCCAGCTGTTTCAGTTACAGTTTGTGTATAACTCCATCCAAATCCATCAATTTGAACAGTGCTATCTTTAGTTGCTTCATCAAGAGGTCTGTTACCTCCACCTCTAACTTTTACAGAACTAATATTTCCTGCAGTTGAATTCACAGTAATATCAATATTTGTATCTTCTTGGTTATAAAGATAAATTTCTTTTTTAGCATCATCAGAAAACTCCATAGTGTAACTAATGTTTCCTACTTTGTTTGTTGTTGCTTCATGCGTTGCTGCAGTTGCTTCTGTTCTAAACGCATTCTCCTTATCCATCTCTTTCCCATTACGTGGATCTTTTGAACCTGTATTTTCGATTGAGTTAGAATCAGATTTATTTTCTGTGTTTCCTGCTTTTTTACCTACAGTTGGTTGTCCGTTAGTAGTGTCTACTTTCGGAGCTTCTTTTGGTTTGCTTTTTAACCCTGAACTAACAAACATCACTAGTTTCTGATAAGCCTTTGTCAATTCATCTTGAGTCGTTGCAGAAGCGAGCGTAGACTCAGCAGAAGCCAATTTACTATTCAAAAGAGCAAGGCTTTCCTCTGTTTTATTAGCATACTTACCTGAAGCAAGTTTTGATTTAATTTCTGAAATGTAGCTTTCTAGTTTAGTTTTATCCAAAGCTGGAGTTGCTGCTGCTTCTGGTTTAGCAGTAGACTCTTCTACACTTGGTTGTACTACTGGTGTGTTTTCTACTGAAGTTGGTTTATTTTCAGAGGCTGGCGCTGGAGTTTCTACAGATGGTGTATCTTGTTTGCTTAGCTCGTTAGCTGATACAGCTCCATTTCCTAAGAACATAAAAAGAGCAGCGACCGCTACACTAGCCGCTCCAAAGCTATATTTACGAATCGAGTAACGCGTGACCTTTTCACGACGTAGACGCTCAGCGCGACTCATAGACGATTTATTTTCCATTAATTTGGATCTCCTTTTTGAAATATATTTTGGATTTTCACATAAAAGTAGCCGTTTCTTAAGCAACGGCTAGTTATTATAGTTAATGTGAATCCTTGCATTAACTATTCTACTTTATTTTTAATATATATGCAACTAATTTGATTTTAAATTTTCGCAAAAAAAAAAAAGCCTTTTGGGAAAGCGAGCAATTTTCAGAAAATTTCTTTTTGTATTTTTTATACTTTTTTTAAATAAATATATGCAATGTTATCCAATCAATCATATAAAAATAGTTGATGTCATTCGGAAAGATAGCGTATACATTTTTTGGTTTTAGTAAAATAAATAAGTTTGATATATAAAAATAGATATTCTCCCACACAAAAAAGAAATCATTCGGAAAAATTATTAAAACAAAACATGCTACCTAGTTCGATAACATGTCCATTTCTATTTTATAGCAACTCCTCAAACTCAGTTACTGACATACCTAATTGCTCACTAGCAACCTCAGCTGTTAAAAGATGTTGGCGAACGAGATTTAGTAGCATAGACAGACTTCCTTCAACTTTTCCTCGTTCAAGACCCTCTGCACGACCACGTTCAAGTCCACGTTCTAAGCCTTGTTCAATACCTTCGGCCCTAGCAGTTTCCAAGGCATAGTCCTGTGCTAACAAGGCTTGTTCTTCGCGCATACGTAGTTGACTAAACATTTTCCTGTCCTCCTCGGACCAGCTCTTATAGTCCAGCAGTTGGTCTGCTTGGCTGATGGCTCGCTCGGGTTCTTGGGTAAAGGGTTTATTCCCAAAAAACTCCAACCACGGTTTACGAACCTCGTCTTTGCTGGTTTCTCTATATTTTTTTAATTCCAAGAACGCCATCTTAACCAGATGGTTTTCTTGTCCATTATTTGTGATGGTTAAGGCTTCACCTGTCGTGTCCTCTCGCATACTAAAGCTATGAAAAGCCAGGTCATCTGAGAAGTAGTTGCTATTCACGATTGCGATAGCGTATACTGGTGCAATATGTTTATAACTCTGATGAGTATTACCCTCTTGCTGACGGATTTTTTCTAGATTTTGATTGACCTGACTACATAGATAAGCCCACAGACGATTGATGAAAAAATTCTGATGATGCACCTGAATCTCAATGATAACTTGCGTTCCATTATCTAACTCCGCTAAAACATCTATACTGGTATAGAAATCCTGCGCTGAGTAAGGCACGGAAGGCAAGACATGAATATTGCTCCCCTCCAAAATAGTCACATTTTTTGCTGGCAAGTCCAACATATCGCGAATAAATTGACAAGTGATTTCTGGATTACTAAATATTTTTTTAGCTACCAAATCATTGGTCGGGCTAATGCCCGGATGTCTGAGAATCATCCATTTCCTCCTTCTATTATAGCACATTTTTAAATCTAGATTTACTAGATTTGATGCTTCTATCTATTTATTCGGAAAGGAAATGGATTGTGAAGATGTTTTATCTCGTTTCAACTAAAATATGAGCTTGATCAACCAGTTGTCCATCCACAGTCAGATTCAGATAGAAATCCAAGGTCTTATCAGCAGCAAAATACAGGGTTGGTAGCTGCAAATCTTTTTTGCATTCCCCAGCTTGAAACGCAAGGACTTGAATCTCGTCCTGATAGGCGACACCATGGACACCTGTCCCCGGTTGAATCGAAATCTTAGCCTCCAAGGGAGTATTACTTTCGCTACGTTCAATCCTAAAATGAAGGGTCTCTCCCTTTGTCACAGCTAGACTTTTTTCTGCAAATGCTAGCCCCTGAACAACTTCTGTTTTTGATAAGCTAGGAGTTTTATAGAGTGAAATCTTGGTCAATACAGGCATAGATTGTGCCTCTGTAATCATCACGCGCACCTTCTGTGCCTCTACTAGCGGACCTCGCAGGAGACGCTTATGACCAACTGTGAAGCCCCTGCCAAATTCCTTCCAGACGCCGTCCACCTCTATTTGCACATGAAAAGCAGCGATTCGTTGTCCTAGCTTCAAATCTTCTCTTAACTCAATTACATCAAAAGTTTTAGGTGATCCTAAGTCGAGTTCTAACTGGATTGGCAAGTCTGCATCGCTTGCCCAAGAGCTGCTTTCAAGACCATCTGTCAGATGGTGACAGGCAAAGTCTGCGGAAAGAGCTGGACCAGATACCTTAGCTCCCAGAGCCAAATCTTCTTTATAGAGCTCATTGCGATAGGCCGCAAATTCATAAAGGCGTTCAATATCCTTTGCATCAAATAGCCCATCTTGATTCGGCGGAATATTGAGCAAGAGTGGAGTTCCTCGCCCTACTGAGTGAAAGTAGATTTCAACCAACTCCTCGAGAGATTTGGGATCCTGATCATCATGGTAAAACCAGCCCGGCCGGATGGAAACATCTGCCTCACCGATTGAAAAAATCGTGCCCGAGGGATCTCCGTGCTGAAGATAGTCCAGCTCTGCTTCTGTTCCTAGTTTATCAGGATTCACCTTTTGCCACAGGGGATCACCTGCATACCCTCGTTCATTGCCAATCCAGCGTATACTGGTGCCTTCTGTTGAAAAAATTAAGCAATCTCCCTGCAAGTCCCGAATGGTTTCAAACCATTTTTCAAATTCATAATTGACCTTTTGAGCGCCCTCTCCTCTGGCACCATCCATCCAGACCTCAGCAAATTTCCCTCCATTTCCATAGGCAGGATTTGATAAGATTTCCTTCAGCTGAGCCAGATAATAGGCATTGTAGTCCGCTTCTCGGTCCACATGATAGAGAGGACTGTGGGCATCCCACGGCGATAGGTAGATCCCCATATCCATATCAAACTCTGTGGCAGCTCGGGATACTTCAAGGAGCAAGTCCCCCTCTCCATTCCTCCAAGGACTAGCCTTAACCGAATAATCTGTGTGAGCTGTCGGATAGAGGACAAAGCCATCGTGGTGCTTGATCACCAAAATCAACTTTTTAAAGCCCGTTTCCTTGAGCACGCGAACCCACTCACGCGCATCTAACCTTGTCGGATTAAAGCGTTCAGGATCCTCCTGACCTGTCCCCCATTCCTGATCATAAAAGGTATTGGGGCCAAAATGGATAAAGGCTGCTAGTTCATCCTCTAAATAAGCTAGCTGGGCCTGACTAGGCAAGGGGACATGCGGTTTTACTTCTCTTACCATACTACTTCCTATCTACATTTTTCTTTACTTTTTTAGCATGTACTTGTAATTCTGTTAACGCAAGTGGGTTTACCAAGTTTTCAAATCGAAGACGAAGGGCATAAGTCTCCACCTTGTCAAATTCAAAACGAAGCTCTTCATCCTTGTCACTTGACACTTTTCGGATAGCTGATACAGGTCGCCAATTCTCCTCTTGCTTGAGCAGGGAATCCTTGTCCAAATGGTTGGGAGTCCGAGGTAAAGTAGGTTCATTCCCCACATAATAATCAATAAAGGTCGGCTCAACAGCCACATATTCTTGATTTTCAACATAATACAAGGTCACATTATCCACAAATCGCGGTTTTAAAATCCCTGCATCTCCAAAAAGAATGCCCACGCTGGCTTGCTCTGACTTGGTAATCCAAGTATTGGCTGTCGATTTTTTCCGAGCAATGACCTTGTCATTGAGGTAAGAGACTGGGTGATTCGGCTCTGAATGGGAAGCAAAGACCAGAGGCAGGTTGGATCCTGTCCACTGATTGGAAATAACTTCCCCATCTACACTGGCATCTGTCACATGAATAGTGACTGTTGCTGGTAACTCACAGCCCGCTACTTGTCCTGTGAGTACACTTTCTCCTACCTGAGCATAGATTTGAGGCTTGAGTTCATCCCAAGTCACCTTGGCCGTATCTCGTCTGCCATCTGATAAGACTAGCTTGACTCGGTCTGGTAAATGTGGGACTTCCTTGACAAGCGTCCAAACCTTTTCAGGCTCAATAGCGCAAATCCCTTGGACACAAACCTGAGCAGAAGCCTTTATATCCAGTCCCTCTAGCTGGCCAGATACCGTAAATTCATGAAATTTTTCTAAATCTTCTTTAGGAATTTCCTCCCAAACAACCTTGACTCGTTTTGCACCGCCAAACTCATAGTCCACCAAGACCGAGGACGGAAGCTGGGGATAAGTCCCCCTATCTGTATACAAGCGAAGTGATCGTACAGAAAGTGCCTGCCCTAGTGAGGTATTTTCTTCGACCTGCAAATGAGTTTGATAGGCCTTCCCTTGATAAAAGGCGTGAATAGCCAAGTCCCCTGCAGACAAGCAATGAAGCACTCCCTGCTTGATAATGGCGTGGGCACTACCACTCATCTCCCAAATCACTTCACTATTCCCCACCTTGTTCACAGGGTTATCCACAGTTTGTGGATAAAGTCCAATAGCTGGGGAATCCCCTTCTTGTAAACCTGCCTGCTTGTCCACTCGAATCTTAAACAAGCGCTGATTTTTCACTAGCTGGCAATCAAAAGACTCTCCCACCAAGAAATTAAAACTCGCTGGCTCTAACCCTCTGGCACTGGCTTCTACTCTCACCTGGCCTGCCTGCCCCAAGCTCTGAACCAAAAGGACACCTCTGCCATGGAAGGCTTTCCGCTTAAACCGATCATTTTTATGAGCCTGATAACGTTCACGACTGGCCTGCCTGCCATTATCAACACCCACAATGCGAGCAGGGCCCTCAATTTTAAAATGAAGCTGATTGGAAGCAGTCGGAACCCAATTTCCATCCTTATCCAATACATCAAAATAGAGATAGAGGAGGTCTTGCCCATCTGGATCCAGTTTTGTTTTCTCGGCATGTAACCCGATTTTAGCAGGCTTACCTGCAGTCATCACCCTATCTTCTGCCACAAGCTGACCTTGACAGTCATAGGCTACAGCATGCAATTCTCCTGGTTGATAGGGCAAACGCCATTCGAGATAGAGTTGGTCAGAACCTTCTCCCTCTTGGTATTTTCTACCATCTGAAGTCCATTTTTCCTGAAAAGTCTTCCTGCCTTGAGATTTTGCATTGAGAAATAGCTCTACTGAACCAGCATTTGAATACACTCGAACAGGGATATCCCCATACTTATCCACAACTTGTTGATAACTCTTGTGGATTTCCCAATTCCAGTGGGGCAGGATATGAACCATGGGATGCTGATCTAGGTCCAACCACTGACTTTGATAGAGATAATAGTCATTTTTAGGAATCCCTGCTGTGTCCACAATCCCAAAATAGGAACTCTTTACAGGCGTGTCATTTTGATTGTGCCAAGGAGTTGGCTCACCGATATAGTCTACTCCTGTCCAGATAAATTGACCTGCATAGTCTAGCCGATTTCTATCTGCTATCCAAGAAGCCGTCGCCGTCTTCCCCCAAGGAACCCGATCATTGCCATAGTCTGACTGTTCAAATTTCCGCACACGACGATTATCTCCAACCCATTCCTTATCTGGGCGAAAATAGCTGTCACGAGTCCGTGTAGCCGATGAGGTTTCAGATCCATAAAGTCGCCACTTGGGATGTCTTTTGCGAATCGCGTCAATATTGTCTTCTGAGTAATTCAAGCCCACCACATCCAGTAAATTGGCTATCTTTTCATGACCTCCAGAACCATCTCCAAAACGGAATTGATCCATTCCCATGGTCACAAAACGGCTATCATCAACCTCCTTGACCCTTTCTAGCAAGCGCTGGATCGTCTTCAATGAATGAGCATCTCCATTTGCTTCGCTGACTTCATTTCCCAAGGACCACATAAAAATCGCTGGATTGTTCTTGCCACGCTCAATCATAGTGCGCAAATCGTAATCTGACCAGAAATCGCCTGCTTTCGCTTCTGGATGAGTCGCTTCTTCCTCAAAAAAGCAACCATAGTCATATTCTTTCTTGCCTCCATACCAGGTATCAAAGGCTTCTTCTTGGATGAGCAAGCCCATTTTGGCAGCCACATCCAGCAATATACTACTGGCTGGATTATGGGTGATTCGAATAGCATTGACTCCCATTTCCTTCATCTGGCGCAATCGTCTCTCAGCAGCTGACCTGTTTTCCACAGCTCCCAGCGCTCCGTAGTCATGGTGCAAACAAACCCCATGAATCTTCAACCAGCGACCATTTAGAAAGAAGCCCTTATCCGCTTTCCAATCCATATAACGGTAACCAAAAGTCTCCTCTTCTTCATCAACCAAAATACCATTTTTATAAAGGCGAGTCTTCAATTGGTAAAGGTGAGGATGATCAATATCCCAAAGCAAAGGTTGAAAAATTGATATGGCTTGTTGGAAAGAATATTTGTCCCCAGACTCAATCACTAGAGAGTCTGTCACCTGCCAGTCTGTCACCTGCCAGTCTGAAACCTGTTGTCCATCATACCAGATACTCTGCTCCAAATACACCGACACGGACTGAGATCCATCATTTGAAATCTTACTTTCAAGCTGAGTTTCAACCCATCCATCTCTTTGTTCCTTGAGTTTGGGACTTTCTATCTTACTCCCATACAAATCCAGATGTACCGAATCCGTAATCAATAATTTTACTTCTCGGTAAATACCACTGCCCGAATACCAACGACTGCTAGGTTGCTGATTGTCCACAAAAACCGCAAGCTGGTTGGCCGTCCCATCGTTTCTTAGATAAGGCGTGATATCATAAGAAAAAGGTGTGTAGCCATTGGGATAATGACCCAGCACTTGCCCGTTGATATAGACTTGGGCATTCATGTAAACCCCATCAAAGAGCAAACGCACCGAAACAAGACTGGCATCTTCTTCCAAGTAAAACTGTGTTCGATACCAGGCTTGACCCCCGTTTAACTGACCACCCTCATTTTGCGCTGGCGAATACTGGTCAAAATCATTGTAAATACTCCAGTCATGTGGCACTTGAATGGCCTGCCAATTTCCCCTCTGAAAATCTTGCGCCAAGGCCTCTTCCTTCCCCACCTCTTGGCTAAAAAACCAGTGATTTCGTAAAACTTCTTCTCTTCTCATACAAGCATTCCTCTTTAAACAAGTCTATCAATTTGACTATATCACAAAACAAAAGCGCTTTCAAGACTTCCTCCATCACTCCCTAAATCCTCAGAAAAGATTCTATAATTTGTGGAAAAGTCTGAAAATCACTCCATGTTCATACATTAAGAAACAAGGTCAAATCTTACAAGAGAGCAAAAAACACCCCTCTGAATGTTCATTCCAGAGAGATGTCCCTTTTGTCTTAGCTATTGTAAATCGACTGTCTAAAGTCATCTGAATCTTTGAGATAAGCTTTATAAATCGCTTTTTTCAGTTTTTGGACTGGAGTTTCGATAAATTTAAACTTTTTAACCGTTGTATTTCCTGCTTTTATCTGAGCAAGTTCTTCTTTAACAGCTTTATTCATAAGCCCTTGTAATTTTTCTTTACTATCAATCACTTCTTCTTTTCCGTTGTAATTTATAGTAATTGGTTTTAACTTACCTAATTTCTCAACACGCTCAGTTATTTGCTCTTTTTTGAAAGCTGCGTAAGATTTTCCTAAAATGTTATCGAAAATATATTTATCAGATAGCGGTTTGCCTTCTTCTTCAGCTTGGTTTTTATATTGATTTGACACATAAGGAACAAATCCTCCATAATAGCCCAAAGCAGCCATCAATTCAAATGCTTGTTTTCTAAAGGTGATATCCCCACTCATACCAGAGTCATTTTGACTAACACCATAAATGGTATCAAACATATCAACAGTATAGTAACCATTTGCTGCAATTTTACCTTTATCTGAAAAACCAGTAATGATATAACGATTGACCAGGATATGATTGTCAATCAAACTATTAATATCTGTCAATTTTTTGGCATCTTCTAAGGTCAGAGCTTGAATCTCCTCACTCTTATGAGTCGGTTTAACTGCTGTATTACGGTAATCTACCCAAGTTCTAGGACCTGTTGAAGGAATCGGCATTATTTTTTTGAAATAACTCATCTTGTCTTCTGCAGATAATCCTTTACTTGCCTCTGCTTCTAGGTAATCTAGAGTATAAAGGACATCAAAACTTCCCTTCATGTAAGATTGCAAATCTTCTGCCGTTTTAAATCGATCAGGTGTTTTATTGTAAAATCCATTCTTATCACTCTCATCATATACAAAGTTGAGATTGAAATAAGTATCCTTTTCTGGATTATAGGAATTTTCAAAAATACCACGCGCATAAAACTCTGCTCCTGTACCATCTCGACGACCGTGATTATTAAACAAGACCGTTCTATCTAGTAAGTGCGTCATTTCATGAGAATAAGTAGCTGAACCTCTATCATCCAGAACCCTATCTATAAAGTAACGGACACCTAGGCCATTCGCTTCAGCTCCCACCTTACTTACTGGAGAATAGTAATTCATAGGAGTCATAAATTGGTCGACCCCCTTATCAGCTCCATTACCAGTAGCTGGTGACCAAGTGCTATCAATCTGGGCATTCGGATTACTTGTATATTTCTTCATCGTATCAATAATCAAGCGATTTGTCAGCAACTTATCACGATTTTCTGGTTTTGTTATACGATAAAGAGTATCAACATAGTTGGCTTGTTGTACAGCCGCCTTTTCAATTAAAGACTTGACTCTAGCAAGCTCAGCCTGATACTTAGTTGGATTAGACTGGGCAAGAGAAGTATCTATATAGGAACCAATATTACCATAAGTAATCGTCGCCATATTACTAATCACGTAAACATTTGGTTCTTTCACATTCAAAAGTCCCAAAATAGCAGCCATATTAGCCTCTTGTTTACGAGGATCCTTTTCCCCAGCTGTCAACTTGCTATACAACCCGACATGCGCTGAAGGATTTTCCTTAGATGGTTTTTCAACAATCATAGCTTGGCTAGATTTTTTAAGCCAGGTATCCGCATCATCTGACGTAAAGAGTTGACGATTGCTGTCTAAAAATTCCTTCAAACTAGCCTTACCAGTGATAGTAGATAAATATTTTGTAAATGTTTGAGGACTATTGGTCAATTTCATCTCTTCATAAGACATGGATCCTAATTTCTTCAAACTATCCAAGGCTGTCATTGTCTTATTACCAAATGAACTTGGATTAAAGGCCAGAATATCACGAATATTAGTATCCCCAAATTGAATATTATAAAAACGATTGATATAAGACAGTCCCAACAAAATCTGTTCTTTGTATTGCTCCAGCTCTTGTTTGACCTTACTACGATTTTCAGGGGTATCTCCTATAATCCCCAAAGTATGAGAGGCAATCTTTTTGAAACTTGACTCAGCTTGCGTCTTCGTCTGATCAAAGCTTTCTTGAATTGACAGTTTTTGAAGATACTCTGTGCGCAACATATCTTTGACCTCTTGGTCAGTGATATTTGGGTGTGTTTTTCTGAGCGCAATTCTCTTTGTTATAATATCTCGAGGATCATAGACAGGCTCCAACTGTGCTTTTAGTTTACTGTCATGTAAGAAATCTACTGATCTCGCGCTTGTGGTAAGAGCAGACACATCCACAGCATCTTCTCTCTCACTATTAGCTGGAAGGATGTGTGGTTTATCCTCCTGACTACCAACTAAAACAACTCTCGGTTTCATTGGTTTTGTTATTTGACTCACTTCTTGAGGATGAACCAATTCACCAGTTTGTTCATTGACAGCGTAGGTTCTTGTAAGTGTATTCTCACCAACTTCTCCTTCAGATGCTACCTTTTCTATGTTTTTAGCAAGTGAAGAATCCTCTCTTCGCTCCTCAGTAACAGAAATCGATTGTATTACTTTTTCCACATTACCAACTTGAATCACTTTATCGACTGCTGGATTTACTTGTCTAGTAGTGTCAGATACCGTCACCTGACCTGTTGCCTTATCCAGTTGATAAGTCGTCCTAGTTTCCACCGAACCATCACGCCCTGCAACCGCTACTTCCTGTCGTCTGAACTCCAAAGCAGGATTCACCTGGTAAATCGTTTTATGAGATAGAACAGTGGTTTCAACACTCGGTTTAGTTCCAATTTCTACAACTTGATCAACCTTGTTAGCTACTATTTTGACAGTTTTATTCTCAGAAATATTTCCACTCGCTTGATCTTTAGTATAGGTAGTAGTAACTTGTTCTTGTCCCTCAACACCCGAAATTTTTACTCTTGTAACACCGGGGTCTAGTGCCTCATTCTTTTCATAAATAGTTTCATAAGGAACAGCTTTGGTCTCTACTTTGGTCTGAGGAAGTTGAGTGTCTTCTTTATACTCTGGGAGAGCCTCCTGTATCTCAGGTTCACTGGAAACACTACCTTCATAAGACGGAAGAGACGGTTCTACCAAGGATTCGCCAGAAACACCACCTTCATAAGATGGAAGCATTGGTTCTACCAAAGGCTCACCGGGGACTCCGTCCTCATAAGACGGAAGGGTTGGCTCTACCAAGGATTCACCAGAAACACCACCTTCATAAGATGGAAGAGGTGGTTGGACTTCCGGGGCTAGGTTTATGCCATTTTCTTGAGACTCCTTCTCTTTTGTCCCGACCAAAATCACCTGAGCAACTGCTTCACGAAGCACTTCTCTCCCTACTTCATTTCGCGTAACAATACCATCGACAACCCTTACCTCTGTTAAGATTCGTTCTTGTCCCTTGGCACCTTCTATAGAAATTCTTTTTTCTCCCTTAGCCAGAGTTGGGTCAGACTGCAATTGAGTTTCAAACTCTATCTCCCCTACCCTAATTTCCAGTTCTGGCTTGTCTTCAATAACAGTTTTCCTTCCTTCATCTGGTACTTTTTTAGACTCAATACTCATACTTTTTTCAGGAGTTGGATTTAAAAGGGGTTCAACTGCGTAGGATGGTTGAGGAGATTGTACAAGATCTTCAGTCGTTCTAAAATGAGATGCAGACTGTGGTACAATCTTCTTAGATTGAGGTTCTGAACCGTCCTCCTTTTGAGATAATGCTGGCGACTCTACCTTATCAGCAGAAAGTTCCTTGTTACCACTATCTCTTACCAAATAATATCCCGTAAATTCATATCCTTGGACTCTTTCAGGGCTTGGTAGAAACTGACCTTCTACTCTCTTAACAAGGGCTGGTTGCAATTCTACCAGATTTTCTAAAGCAGAGATGGATGCTCCCCAGCCACCAACAGCAAAGACGGTCACAAGGAAGTAAGACGCTCCCTTTTTTCTCTTGATTAAAGTGAAGGAAAGCAATAATAATCCTGCTCCCAGGATAAACATCTCATCATTAGAAAAAAGACCTGTTTCTGGTAATCTTGTAGCCAATTTTCGATAGACAAAGTAGTATTCTTTTCCCTCTTTTACCTCAATCTTATTTTCTTCAAACCATTGCAACTCCGATTTCAGCTTTTCAGATAAATCCTGCTCATCCAAATAATGACTTGAAATTAGTGTTGAAATCGTTTCTGTAGCCTGTACGGGTTGAGTCCCCATACCAGCAAAAAATAAACTCGTTCCTAGCAAGACTGAACAAGCTCCTATTGTATATTTCCTCAAAGAAAAACGCTGTTTTCTCTCAAATTGATATTCTTTCATTCCATTCCCATCATTCATTATTACTGTATATTTAGTATATCAGAAATAGTTTGTATTCACAAATCTTTCTAGTTATTCCCTTATCATTCCAAGTTGAGGGAGACAACATACAATAATTTTTATTTAAATGTATATCAATGTTCTTTGCTTTTCTTAACAAAAGCAATACAAAAAGAGCCTGTTGCCAAGCTCTTTGTACTCAATGAAAATCAAAGAGCAAACTAGGAAGCTAGCCGCAGACTGTACTTGAGTACGGCAAGGCAACGCTGACGTGGTTTGAATTTGATTTTCGAAGAGTATTAGTCTATTATTTCTTCTCAGCGCGAAGGGCTGACAAGATTTGTGTACGGATATCATCCACACCATTTGGCGTATTTGGTAAAAAGATCGTTTGGTTTCCTTTAGAAGCAAAGGTATTCAAGGTATCCAAATACTGGTTGGTCAAGAGGATGGACATGATTTGTTCTTCTGTCATGCCAACATTGGCTTCCTTGAGTTCGGTGATAGACTCTGCCAAGCCATCCACAATCGCCTTACGTTGTTGGGCAATCCCCACACCATGAAGGCGGTCTTTTTCTGCTTCGGCTTCAGCTGCAGTGACAATTTTAATCTTGTCGGCTTCCGCCAATTCTTGCGCTGCGACCCGCTTACGTTGCGCCGCATTGATTTCATTCATGGATTGCTTGACTTCTGCATCTGGCTCTACCTTAGTAATCAAGGTTTTCACGATAATATAACCGTAAGTAGTCATTTCTTCCGCTACTTGATGTTGAACTTCAAGGGCAATCTCATCTTTTTTCTCAAACAATTCATCCAAGGTTAATTTTGGAACAGAAGAGCGAAGGGCATCTTCGATATAAGATTTAATCTGAGATTCTGGACGCATGAGTTTATAGTAGGCATCTGTTACGCTCTGCTCGTTGACACGGTACTGGGTCGCTACATTCATCATAACGAACACATTGTCCTTTGTCTTAGTCTCAACCACAATATCACTTTGCAACAAGCGCAACTGAATCCGCGCTGCAATCGAGTCAATTCCAAAAGGCAATCGAATATGAATACCGCTATTGGCAACCTTTTGGTATTTCCCAAAGCGTTCAATAATCGCCACCGACTGCTGACGAACCACATAAACTGTACTCAGTGTGACTATCACCAATAGGAGCACACAAACCACCACAAAAATCATCAAAAATGTTGCCATTATCGTGACCTCCATTATTATTTTTTCCTGTATTATAGCACATTTAAAGAAGGTTGTGCAGTTTTTACTGCGATTTTTCCTGAAATGTCAATAATTAGAGGTGAATTGTTCTATTATCGTCTAATCCTTGCTAAAATAACTCTTTATAAAAGGCAATCGTTTCTTCTAGGGTTGGCATAAATGGATTTCCTGGCGCACATGCATCAATCAAGGCATTCTTAGAAAGGTATTCAAAGTCGAAATCTTTTTCTTCAATACCAAGTTCAGTCAATTTCTTAGGAATACCTACTGTCTCAGAAAGCTTCTCAATCTCAGCAATCGCATAATCAGCACACTCTTGATCTGATTTATCTTCTACATGGAGTCCCAAGGCTTTAGCAACATTGCGGAAAGCTTCTGGTACACGTTTAGCATTTTCACGTTCTATAACTGGTAGCAACATGGCACAGCAAACACCGTGTGGCAAATTATATACTGCACCGAGTTGATGAGCCATTGAGTGAACATAACCAAGACCAGCATTATTAAAGCTCATACCACCAAGAAAAATAGCATTGACCATACCTTCACGCGCTTCAATATCGTGTCCGTTTGCTACGGCACGAGGGAGGTATTCCTTGATAAGCTCAATTGCTCCAATAGATAATTTCTTGGTCACATCATAAGCACCAGGTGTTACCAAAGCTTCAACAGCGTGGGTCAGAGCATCCATACCTGTCGCTGCAGTCAAAGCTTGAGGTTTTGAAATCATCAATTCAGGGTCATTAACAGAGATAAGAGCAAGGCTATTCTTGTCAACCATTACCATCTTAACCTTGCGTTCTTCATCAGTAATCACATAGTTAATGGTAATTTCTGCTGATGTACCTGCCGTTGTATTGATAGCCACAACTGGCAAGCCTTTTTTAGCAGACTTATGAAGCCCTTCATAATCCTGTGTTTTTCCACCATTTGTAGCCATGATAGAGATACAACTAGCTGCATCCTGTGGAGACCCCCCACCAAGACTGATGATAAAATCACATCCATGTTCTTGCAAAGCAGCTACCCCATCTGTGACATTCTTACAAGTAGGGTTTGGTTCTACATCGCTAAAGATGACATATTCGATTCCTTCTGTATCCAGTGGTTTTAAAACCTTAGGTAAAATATCACTGCCTTCGATAAACTTATCTGTCACCAAAAGTGCCTTTTTATAGCCAAGTTCCTTGATATAAGGACCCACTTCATTTACAACACCTTTACCAATAAGGTTGACTGCTGGAACATAAAATGTAGCCATATAATTTTCCTCCTGCGCCTTTGCGCTATCTATTTAACATCATTATATTACTTTTTGTATTCGTTTTCAATTATTTGTGAATTGTTTAACAAATCTTTTTAAAAGGAGTGGAATTTGACTATTATTTATGAGATTCTTTTCCATCAGTAAACAAAGCAAGTCGAACAGATTTTGAAATTATAATATACGAGGACTTGCGAAAACCCTCTGTTTTCGCCCCTCAATTTAATAAAAGAAGTTGTACATATGCAGCAACTTTACTCACAATGTAAGTTAGTTTTAATATACAAGCTACCACACTTCAAGAATTAAGCAATGTTGATAATCTAAATTTGATGTGTATACTATTTTTGTCATCGGTTACCGATTACGTTCCTTACGGTTCGTGAGAGGAGGTGAAACTAATGAACCTTGCCCCAGAGCTCGTTCTTACTATTGTAGCGGACGTCATCGCAGGAATTATCTTGTATTTCGTCTGCAAATGGCTAGATGGTAAGAAGTAGACCGAATGACTAGCCTGTAAACACCCGTTAAATCGCTAAGATACGTCAAAAAATCCCTTAACTACGGCCATAGTTAAGGGATTTGGTGTTCTAATGAACCTTGCCCGATAAAATTATTCTAACATACAGGTCCAGATATTT
The DNA here is from genome assembly GCF_963521865.1 of uncultured Streptococcus sp. Taxonomy (GTDB): domain Bacteria; phylum Bacillota; class Bacilli; order Lactobacillales; family Streptococcaceae; genus Streptococcus. The sequence continues at coordinate 7,964 of NZ_CAUQWY010000023.1, read as the reverse complement.
CAAGAGTTTTATTTATTTTTTTAAAGTGCCTTAGGTATCTTAAAAGTCTATAATGAAGTTATACTCTTCGAAAATCAAATTCAAACCGCGTCAACGTCGTCTTGCCGTACTCAAGTACAGCCTGCGGCTAGTTTCCTAGTTTGCTTTTTGATTTTCATTGAGTATCAGCCATCTAGTACCAAAAAACCGACTAGCTCTTATGAACTAGTCGATTTTCTCATCAATGCGCCAACATTTCTTGGGCGATTTCTTGTCCAGATAGGTTATCTGGATAGTAGGTTGGCCAGTTATCCATTTCTTCAAAGAGGGCTTCTTGGCTTGTGCCTCCAAAGAAGATATGGAAATGTTCTGCCTTAACTGGGGCGATATTGTGGTCACTAAACTGAACATATTTGAATTGTCCAGCATCCGCATCTGTCGCTTCAAAGAGGAAGCGCACACCACGATTGCCTTTCTTATAAGTCAAGATTTTCTTGCCAACATACTTGTAAGTATGTTTCTTACTTTGTCCACCTTGAACAAATTCTATAGTGTTATCAGTGATATTAATCTTCGTCACATCTGTCTGATAGCCTTTTGTATAGTAAGCCTTGTACTCAGCCTGGGTCATCTTACCAGTCAACTTAGCCTTGTAATCAAAGACCTGATCAAAAGTACCATCTTCAAGGAAAGGATAAACTGATTGCCAGTTACCTGCATAGTCACTCAAGGTGCGGTCCTTGACAGCTGAATCTTCAAAGTAACCATTTTGGACTGTCTTGGTATCCTCTGCCTTTTCAGGCTCAATTGCTGGGCCTTCTTGGTCTGTTGTTTGTTTTAGAGCCTTGAGATTTTTCTCCATCACGGAAATATAGTTTTCGCCAGCCTTGGTATCCTCTTCTGTCAGACTTTCTAAAGGATTAAGGACATCTGTTTTGACACCTGCTTCTTTTGAAAGTGTGTTAGCAAGGGCCTGTGAGGCATTTTCCTCAAAGTAGATATAGGCAATTTTATTTTTCTTAACGTACTCTGTCAATTCTGCCAGACGAGCAGCTGATGGTTCTGCATCTGGAGAGAGGCCTGAGATTGCGACTTGTTTGAGTCCATAGTCCAAAGCAAGATAGTTAAAGGCTGCGTGCTGAGTCACAAAGCTCTTTTGTTTGGCTTGAGACAAGCCTTCTGCATAAGCCTTATCCAAGGCTTGCAATTTTTCGATATAGGCAGCAGCATTCTTCTCAAATGTCTCTTTTTTATCCGGATAATCTGCTGATAGGCTGTCACGGATGTTCTCTACTAGTTTAATGGCACGAACTGGTGATAACCAAACATGGGGATCGTACTCATGGTGATGGCCTTCTTCTCCATGGTCATGGTCTCCATCTTCTTCCTCACCACCTGGCAAAAGCAACATATCTCCTGTCGCCTTGATGGTTTTGACCTTTTTCTTATCCAAGGTATCTAGTAATTTAGGAACCCATGTTTCCATGTTTTCATTTTCATAAACGAAGGTATCTGCATCTTGGATTTTGGCAACTGCCTTGGCAGACGGTTCATATTCATGGGGTTCTGTACCAGCACCGATGAGGAGTTCTACATTAGCCGTATCTCCTGCAACTTGCTTGGTAAATTCATAGACAGGGTAAAAGGTTGTCACAATATTTAGTTTACCATCCACCTGCTTTTGATTGGAACAAGCCACTAAAAACAAGGCACATAGACTGGCTAGCAATAAGCTAATTTTTTTCACGTTCGTCTCCTATTTGATAAAACGTCTTACTAAACTGATGAGTAAAAAGACAGTTACAAAAATAATGGTAATACTTGCGCTTGCAGGTGTTTCTGCATAGTAGGAAATGTAGAGTCCTGCTACCATTCCCAAAAATCCAATAGCACTGGCAAGCAGCATAACCGATTTAAAGTTTTTCCCTAGACGCAGGGCAATACTAGCTGGCAAGACCATAATGGTCGATACCAGAAGAGCTCCTGCAGCAGGAATCATAAGGGCAATGGCCACCCCTGTCACCATGTTAAAAAGAATGGACATGGTACGAACTGGCAAGCCATCCACAAAGGCCGTATCCTCATCAAAGGTCAGGATATACATCGGACGAAGGAAGAGGAAGGTCAAAATCAAAACAACCGCCGCAATGACAAAGAGGGAAATAACCTGCTCCTCACTGATAGTCACAATTGAACCAAAAAGGTACTGGTCCAAACTCATTGAACTGGAGCTTTTACCCTTGCTCATGACAATCAGAGAAACAGCCAGACCCGTTGACATGAGGATAGCTGTCCCGATTTCCATAAAGCTCTTGTAAACCGTACGGAGATATTCCAGAAAGACCGCCGCAATCAAGACAATAGCAATAGTTGAAATAGTCGGAGAAATCCCTAGTACCAGACCAAAGGCTACACCTGAAAGCGAGACGTGGCTAAGAGTATCACTCATCAAACTCTGACGGCGCAAGATAAGGAAGGTTCCAAGAACTGGCGAGAAAAGACTCATGGCAATAACCGCCAGAAAGGCACGCTGCATAAAGTCATAAGATAACAAACTAAGCATGGCCCACCTCCTGATCATTCTCATGAACGTTGAAACAACGCCATGGCGAGTCTTGGTTACGAACTAGATGAATATTGCGATCCGCATAGTCCTTAACTTCTTCAGGGTCATGAGTAATCATCAAAACAGCCTTGCCATGATGATGGGCGCTGTGGTGCATGAGTTCGTAAAATTCGTTTTTACTTCCTGCATCCATCCCCGTTGTCGGCTCATCTAGGATAAACACATCTGGATCAGAAGCAAACATACGCGCGATTACCGCTCGCTGCTTTTGTCCTCCAGATAGAGAACCCAAGCGTTTGTCTCTGTGTTCCCACATGCCAACTGAGTCCAGACTAGCCTTGATATGCTCCTCATCATGAGCATTCAAGCGACGGAACCAACCCTTTCGCGGATAGCGACCTGATTTGACAAATTCATAAACCGTACTTGGAAAACCTGCATTAAAACTAGCAATCTGCTGGGGAAGATAGGCTATTCTCAATTTCTTACCCTGCGTATTTGTCTTTGAAATGGTCACCTTGCCAATGCGTGGCTGGAGGATTCCAAGACTGGCCTTGATGAGTGTCGTCTTAGCTGCCCCATTCTCCCCCGTCAAGGTAACAAATTCCCCACTATCAACACTATAATTGATATGTTCAAGAACAGGCTCCTTATCATAATAGAAGGATAAATCCTCTACCGTAATATATCTCATTATTTGATTTCTCCTACTAAAGCAGTCAAAAACCGCTGGATCACTTTTTGTTCATTTGGAGTAAACTGAGTCGCCACTTGTTCATAGGTTAAAAGCGTATGCTCATGGTGATGGTGGTGCTCCTCAGCGATTGGACGAGCCAAATCAGTCAACTGATAAAAAATCACACGCGCATCCTTAGGATCTTTAGATGTTTCTAACATCCCTTCCTTGACCAAAGACTTAATGGCCTTGGTAACTGCTGCCTGACTGACATTGAGACGACGCGCCAATTCTGAATTTGTTAAAGATTCCTCTGACAAGAGCATGAGAATGTGCTCCTGAGTATTGGTCAGGGCTACCTCGCTAGTGCAATGACCTATTAAAATCTCGTGCTGGTTTTCTGCCTGCAAAATTACTTCATTCAAAAAGGCATCTATATCTTTTGCTAACTGTCTCATATCTGACTCCTTTCCTTATATGCTTCTCTATTTTCAAGAGAAAATACTATTCTGTGGCATTTTATTTACCAGTTAATTATATCACAAGCAAAAAAAGAGTCAAGAAAAAACGTGAAAACTGGTTTCATTCTCGAACTCTTCCATATTATTATCTATTGAAATTCCTTGACATCTCCATCATAAATCGCCCAGTCTTTTGTGAAAAAGCGCTCATTTAGATGATAGGTAGGAGCTGGTGTGGGATTGGATAGGAAAGGATCAACTGCCTTATCAAAAGCAAGCCAACCCAACCAACCTAGGTGAATGGTATCCTTAATAAAATAAGGATCCCCTCCATTTTTTGAAAAGTCAGCAATATTAGTGAAACCTTGACTTTCTAATTGATAACGAATTTTCTCCACTGCATGCTGGTACATATCTCCTCTGAGCCCTGTGTAGTCCATCCATTTCTTATTGACAGGTTGGATGACAAAGAGGACATTAACTTTCGATTTTGCAAATTGATTGAGAACCAACTGTAAATCATTATATTCAGATGATTTTAGGAAGCTGTAATTCTTTTGATACCCTTCCCATTTTTTCAAATCCTTCTTAACCTCTCTTGTATAGAAATGATTTTCCATTCCCATATCATTATTGGTCGTATTTGTTTCTGCATCCTTTCGAGCAATTTTTTCTAACTCTTGGTAAGAAAATTGATCTGGAAGATCTTTTAAATAATTTTCCACATGTTCCTTATATTTGAGTTTTCCTCTAATGGAGAACCGACCAAATAGAGAAGCCTGTCTCTCATTGAATCGGGCAAAAATATTAATAGCAAGCTGATCAACCTCTGATAATTCTTCACCCTTTGATAATTTTTGAACAATGCCTTTTAATGCAACATTAGGATTCTGCTTTAACAATCGAATAGCCGCATGCTTTGTAGCAGTGTCACCAGATTGATTTTCCAAAAAAGCTGTCAATTGGTCACTGTTAAAAAATCTCTGAAACGCTGCGGGTTCATAATCAGTCTCCGTAAACCATTGAGGCGAAATCACAAATACCGCATGCTTATTCTCTATTTCTGGCAAAATTTGCTGTAGGCCAAAATATTGATTTAGAGAGGCTGCTCCTGCTTGACCTAAAAAGTAAGGACGATAGGGACGATGGTATTTCTCTGCTAAAACAGCTGGATGGACACTATCAAATCGAATCCATTCACTGGACCCTAGAAAAGGAATAAAACGCATATTTGGATCTGTAAAAGCCCTTACTTTTTGGCTTCTCTCTTTAAAACTCTCTACACTAACAGAAGCCGCCGAATATTTCTCCTCCGTCAGATTATGGTTTGTTGTACTTGGATAAAAAAAGATGAGTAGAAGAACCAAAAATCCAGCAGTGAAGATAGGCCCAAAGATCATCCATAAGCGTCTAAGCATTTTGTAGCTCCACAATACCAGCTATGATTTTATTAGCTGTATTCCAGTCGTCTCGACCAAACTCTGTTACAGGGACACGAATGTCAAAACGGTTCTCAATCTCCACAATCAATTCAACCGTTCCCATACTATCCAAGACACCTGCATCAAAAAGATCTTCATCCATCATGTCAGAAACATCTTCCATAAACAACTCATCAATAATTTCGATAACTTCTGATTTGATATCCATATTTTATTTCCTTTATTTTTTAAACCATAAATCATTCAAAAATCCGGAAAAGATCAAGAATGACAGCATGACGACATGGAAGGTGATAACCATGCCAAGCAACTGAATCCAGCGATTCTCAGGTAGAGCAGCCTTCCCTGCTTTTTTCCGTTCCTTATTGAGTGTTTTTTTCTTACGAACCCAAGCATCATTGACGACCAGTCCAATCCCATGAAAGAGTCCATAGGCGATGTAGTACCAGGTCACACCATGCCAAAATCCCATAATCAGCATATTTACAATGTAAGCCACGCTTGAGGTTACATTGCGATTTTTAAAGATCTTCTTTCTGGTCAATACCATCACCATTCGCATAAAGACAAAGTCACGGAACCAGAAAGAAAGACTCATGTGCCAACGATTCCAAAATTCCTTTAAATCCCTTGATAAAAAGGGCTTGTTAAAGTTGATGGGACTACGGATTCCCATTAAATTTGAAATGGCCAAGGCAAACATAGAGTAACCTGCAAAATCAAAGAAGAGCTCCAGACCAAAGGTATACATAACCGCTAAAGCATAGTGGTTAAATAAGCCACCTGACTGCAAGGCTAGATTCTTCAGAGGAGGTAGTAAAGTTTCTCCTAAAACATGAGCTAGGATAAACTTATACAAAAATCCCCACATGATATAGCGAACGGATTCTTCCAGCATATCCATCAACTCATCCCGCTCAGGAATGGTCTGATAATTTTCATTAAAACGCTTAAAGCGATCGATTGGGCCACTTGAAAAGGTCGGCATGAAGAGAAGAAAACGGAGGAATTCCCAGAGGGTAAAATTCTTAATCACTCCATCTCTCAGCTCGATGATAATCCCAACCGAACGAAAGGTCAGGTAAGAAATACCTAAAAATCCAAGCAAAGACTGCGTTCCATTGATAGCTGGCTGCACCTTGACAAAGATAATCGGAAGTAGGGACAGAAAACTAACTAGGTAGAAGACCCACTTTACATCCTTACTTTTTCGATAATACTTGTAGAAAAGCAGGAGCACTATTTCCCAACAAAGGTAAATACCCAAGGCAGCCAATTGGTTAGTCTTCCCACCTACCAACATGGTGACGATAAAGAAGAGACTAAACAATACCTCGTACCAGGCAAAGCGTTTCTTGAAAAAGAGGCCGATAAAGATGGGCAATGTTGCAGCAATCACATAAACAAAATACTGAGGATTGCCGTATGGCTCTAAATGAGGAAGTTGTTGAAAGAACTCCATCATCTCTTATTCACCTCGTTAATCAATCCTTTGATATCAATTTTTCCATTTGGAGTCAGTGGCAAACTGTCTCGGTAAAGGAATTTGGACGGCATCATATAAGACATCATAATATCTGTCAAGTCTTCCTTGATAGCCTTGGTAATATCGATATCACGTTCAAACTGCTCACGGACACCATCTTTTAAGATGACATAGGCCAAGAGATTTTGTACCTTGTGGTCCTTATTATAGCGCGGTACTGCGACAGCAGACTCGATAAAGCGAGACTTGTTGAGGTTTTGAGAGACATCTTCTAACTCAATGCGGTAACCGTTGAACTTAATCTGGAAGTCCATACGTCCGCCGTAGAGAAGCAAGCCTTCATCTGTCATGGTTCCCACATCTCCTGTGTGATAGGCTGAAAGTCCTTCAAATTCAAAGAAGGCTTCCGCTGTTTTTTCAGGATTATTCATATAACCTTTTGAAACAGCTGGACCAGAAACAATGATTTCTCCCTGTTCGCCATTTGGCAATTTATTGCCTTCCTCGTCAATGATAAAGGTTGGAGAATCAGCCTTGGTATAGCCGATTGGTAGGCGTTTGAGAGTCGCTAGCATCTCGTCTGTCACAGCAACTGCTGATAGGGCTACTGTCGCTTCTGTTGGGCCGTAGGCATTGATAATACGGGCATTTGGGAAACGTTCGCGTAGTTTTTGAGCCGTTTTAACCGTCAATTCTTCACCATCAAAGTAGAAATGCGTGATACCAGGCATTTTCTCACTGTTGAAGTCTTCAGACAACATGGCCATATCTGCAAAAGAAGGGGTTGATGTCCAGATAGCGATTGGCAATGAAAAGATAGTCGCAAAGAGTTGCTTAAAGTCCTGAGTGATGGCAGATGGTAAGGCAAAAAGAGTTCCTCCCAATGCCAAGGTCGGTGCCCAGTACATGACAGACAGGTCAAATGAATAAGGTGGCTGAGCCAGCATTTGCGGACGACTTGGCGTCGCAAATTCCTTATCCGTAATCATCCAGTTGGTAAAGCTGAGGAGGTTATCATGGGAAATCTGCACTCCCTTAGGCTTACCAGTCGTGCCAGAAGTAAAGATAATGTAGTAGTTATCATCACCCTTGACTGGATGCGTGATCTCATAGCTTGTCCCTTGAGCAAAGGCTTCTTGAACCTGAGCTAGAGTCATCATTGGCGTAGAAATCTGCTCCAATGGAAAATCTGAGATGGCAATAATCAAGCTTGGCTCTGCTACTTCTAAAATAGCCGAAACTCGCTCCAAGGCTGAATGACTGTCAATGGGAATGTAAGCATGTCCTGACTTAGTCAGTGCTACAAAAGTTGCCAACATTTCATATTCTTGGCCACCAAAAACGACCACAGGAG
>NZ_CAUQWY010000022.1:0-32971 GCF_963521865.1 uncultured Streptococcus sp. | reverse complement strand
TTTTGATCTCACTCATAGTGAACCTCTTTTACTGTTTAGATTGGATATCTGTAAAAATGTCATTGTACTTTTTAAGAATAGTGGATTTATTTTTAATGACATAATCTGAATCTTCGGTGGCAATCTTGATTTCTGTCATAGCCTTCATATTTTTATTGGTTTTAGCATTTTTACGAATAGGTCTGATTGTAGTTTCAGTTCCTAGCTTATCTTGTATTTCTTGAGAAAGGATGAAATCGATAAATTTCTTAGCGTTTTCCATGTGTTTGGCGTTTTTGACGATGGCCGCGTTACCAGGTAAAAAGACGGTACCTTCTTTTGGATAAATGACTTTTACATCAACTCCATCATTTAAGAGTTTTAAGGCAGGATCTTCATAGGTGAGTCCTACAGCCATTTCCCCATCGGCGACAGCTTTGTAAACATTTGAAGAGCTAGATGCAATCTTTCCATCTACTAGGGTAAATAGATTTTTCACATAGGTCCAAGCTTGTTCATTTTCGTATCCACCTTGGTCTACAAGCATGTTTGTTAATTGAGCAAAGGCGCTAGATGCGTTACTTGGATCAGCAGTGGCGATTTTTCCTTTTAATTTAGGATTGAGTAGATCATTGTAGCCTTCAATTTTAATATCTTTTGTAAGAGCTGAATTGGCAATGATAACACTGACATCCAGTGTATAAGGTGTGTAGAATCCTGTTTTATTTTGATATTCAGGGATTATCTGGTCGTTCTCTTGAGAAATATAAGGTTCAAAAAGTTTTTCGTTAGAAGAGAAGAGGGCGTAGGAGCCTCCGAAAATGACATCGGCTACTGGGGATTCTTTTTCGGCCTCAGCTTTTTTGAACAATTCACCCGTACTGGCTTGTACTAAATCAACCTTAATACCATATTTTTCTTCGAAGGCAGGGATTGTCTCTTCAATAAGGTCTTCAGGGTTAGGCGAGTATATAACCAAAGCATTATCCGAATCTGTCTCAGTGTTAGTTTCCGAATCTGTTGTTGAAGAACATCCAGATAAAGTAAGAAATATCCATCCACAAGAGAGAAAGAATAGTAGTTTTTTCATAAGAATCTCCTTTTTTTACGAACGTTTTTACTCTACAATTTGGTCAACATTTATAATTTGCAGAGTTCTATAGGATATAATAAAAACCTTAAAGAAATCTAAAACGGGGAATATGAGTTAAAGGCGCTAGGGGAAAAAGATGGAAGAGACAAATAATCGATATAAGTTAATTTCAAGTGCTAGCTAATTTTTTATACTGCTAAATAAGTTGGATTTGCTATTCGAACTTTCTTACCATCCAAGCCCAAAAGAACATTTCTCGTCTTTCAAATTCCCTCAAAAATGGTATAATAGTAACATCACAAAATTGGAGATAGACCATGAGTTTTTACAATCATAAAGAAATCGAGCCTAAGTGGCAGGGCTACTGGGCAGAACATCATACATTTAAGACAGGGACAGATACATCAAAACCTAAGTTTTATGCTCTTGATATGTTCCCTTATCCATCTGGAGCGGGTCTGCACGTAGGACACCCAGAAGGTTATACTGCAACCGATATCCTCAGCCGTTACAAACGTGCGCAAGGCTACAATGTCCTTCACCCAATGGGTTGGGATGCTTTTGGTTTGCCTGCAGAGCAATACGCTATGGATACTGGTAATGACCCAGCAGAATTTACAGCTGAGAACATTGCCAACTTCAAACGCCAAATCAATGCGCTTGGATTTTCTTATGACTGGGATCGTGAAGTCAATACAACAGATCCAAACTACTACAAGTGGACTCAATGGATTTTCACTAAGCTTTACGAAAAAGGCTTGGCCTATGAAGCGGAAGTGCCAGTAAACTGGGTTGAGGAATTGGGAACAGCCATTGCTAACGAAGAGGTTCTTCCTGACGGAACTTCTGAGCGTGGAGGCTATCCAGTTGTCCGCAAACCAATGCGCCAATGGATGCTCAAAATCACTGCCTACGCAGAGCGCTTGCTGAATGACTTGGATGACCTTGACTGGCCAGAGTCTATCAAGGACATGCAACGCAACTGGATTGGGAAATCAACTGGTGCCAATGTAACTTTCAAAGTAAAAGGAACAGACAAGGAATTCACTGTCTTTACTACTCGTCCTGATACCCTTTTCGGCGCGACTTTCACTGTTTTGGCTCCTGAACATGAATTAGTAGACGCTATCACAAGTCCAAAGCAAGCAGAAGCAGTAGCAGACTATAAACACCAAGCTAGCCTCAAGTCTGACTTGGCTCGTACCGACCTTGCCAAAGAAAAAACTGGTGTTTGGACTGGTGCTTATGCCATCAACCCTGTCAGTGGCAAAGAGATTCCAATCTGGATTGCGGATTATGTTCTTGCTAGTTACGGTACAGGTGCCGTTATGGCTGTGCCAGCCCATGACCAACGTGATTGGGAATTTGCCAAACAATTTGACCTTCCAATTGTAGAAGTGCTTGAAGGTGGAAATGTAGCAGAAGCTGCCTACACAGAGGATGGCCTTCACGTTAATTCAGACTTCTTAGATGGATTGAATAAAGAAGACGCTATTGCCAAGATCGTGGCTTGGTTGGAAGAAAACGACTGTGGTCAGGAGAAGGTTACCTACCGTCTCCGCGACTGGCTCTTTAGCCGTCAACGTTACTGGGGTGAACCAATCCCAATCATTCATTGGGAAGACGGAACTTCAACAGCTGTTCCTGAAAGTGAATTGCCACTTGTCTTGCCTGTAACCAAGGATATCCGCCCTTCAGGTACTGGTGAAAGTCCACTAGCTAACTTGACAGACTGGCTTGAAGTGACTCGTGAAGATGGTGTTAAAGGTCGTCGTGAAACCAACACTATGCCACAGTGGGCTGGTTCAAGCTGGTACTACCTCCGCTATATTGATCCACACAATACTGAGAAATTGGCTGATGAGGACCTCCTCAAACAATGGTTGCCAGTAGATATCTACGTGGGTGGTGCGGAACATGCTGTTCTTCACTTGCTTTACGCTCGTTTCTGGCACAAATTCCTCTATGACCTCGGTGTTGTACCTACTAAAGAGCCATTCCAAAAACTCTTTAACCAAGGAATGATCTTGGGAACCAGCTACCGTGACCACCGTGGAGCTCTTGTAGCGACTGACAAGGTTGAAAAACGTGACGGTTCTTTCTTCCATGTGGAAACAGGAGAAGAGTTGGAGCAAGCACCAGCTAAGATGTCTAAATCGCTTAAGAACGTTGTTAACCCAGACGATGTGGTGGAACAATACGGTGCCGACACCCTTCGTGTCTATGAAATGTTCATGGGGCCACTTGATGCTTCAATCGCTTGGTCAGAAGAAGGTCTGGAAGGAAGCCGTAAATTCCTTGACCGTGTTTACCGTTTGATTACAAGCAAGGAAATTGTTGCGGAAAACAATGGCGCTCTTGACAAGGTTTACAACGAAACAGTCAAAGCTGTCACTGAACAAATCGAATCATTGAAATTCAACACAGCTATTGCCCAACTTATGGTCTTTGTCAACGCAGCTAACAAGGAAGAAAAACTTTATGTAGACTACGCCAAAGGATTTATCCAATTGATCGCACCATTTGCACCTCACTTGGCAGAAGAGCTCTGGCAAACAGTTGCAGCAACAGGTGAGTCAATCTCTTACGTGGCTTGGCCAATATGGGACGAAAGCAAATTAGTTGAAGACGAAATCGAAATCGTCGTCCAAATCAAAGGAAAAGTCCGTGCTAAACTCATGGTAGCCAAAGACCTATCACGCGAAGAATTGCAAGAAATTGCTCTCGCTGATGAAAAAGTCAAGGCAGAAATTGACGGTAAGGAAATCGTGAAAGTGATTGCGGTACCTAACAAACTCGTTAATATCGTCGTTAAATAACGAGTTTATTAGCTCTATCTGCCACCTTCAATAGTCCACTGGACTATTGAAGCCAACTAAATTGGTTAATATCGTTGTGAAATAAGAAATGAATCCTTCAGAGTAGAATCTGGAGGATTTTTATTTGACAGGAAGTTTCTGTTTTGTTAATATGATTAACAAAGGAAAGAGAGATTATGGATAAAAAAGAATTTATTGCATTTAATAATCGTTTCAATAGATTTATTTTAGCGTTTGAACAGTTAAAAAAAAATCAACATAAAATTAGTACTGACAAATCCATTACGTTGAATGAGGTACATTTGATTGTTGCGATTGGGGAAAATCAGCCCTTAAATCTAGTAAAATTATCTGAATTATTAGAAGTTTCGAGAAGTGCAATAACTCAAAGTGTTAGAAGATTGATTCAAAAAAATTTAGTTGTTTTTGATTTTGATCCGAATAATGGGAAAAATAAATATTTGAGATTATCTGAAAAAGGCATCGAAATTTTTAAAATCCATAAGGAGCAACAAGCATATATTGAAAAATCAATCTTTTCAGTTTTAAACAACTATAGCGAGGTGGAACTTAAAACAGTTGTGAAATTGATGGATGATATTGAAAAGGTGTGGGGAGAATTACCGTGGTAAAAGTCACGGTAAATTTCAAATATAATTGTTAAGTAAATTAACAAAAAGGAGAAGATATGACTGTAAACATAGAACTGATTTCACAAACAGATTTAGCGGATGAATCTTTTTATATTGCTATTAATGGTTTAGAACCAAGGGCAATGTATTGTGTAGAAATGTCCCTGTCTGATTATTACTGTATAAATGCTCCCTTGCTTTTAGATCATGATATTATATGGAAATCGACCGCAATTTTTTTATCTGATCAGGACGGTATGATTGATACCTCTCAGACAGCATCTATTTCGGGATCTTATAAAGGAGTTTCAGAAATGGGATTATTCTTTAATGCGAAACCGTTGAAGAATAGGAAAAGAAGATTACCGAGTTCTCTTGATAGAATTCCATTACGAGATTGTTTTGGTGTTGAAATTAAAATCAAGCTGGGGAAAGATGTGATCGCGGAGCAAAGTTTTGTAAGGCGTTATATGAATCTAGGAGTAAGATATCAAGATATCTATGACAAACATTTTCAAGGTCGATTATTTTATGATGAAAAGTTAAGAAAGGCACCAGCCGTGATTATTGTTAGCGGTAGTGAGGGAAGAATTGAAAAAGCTCAGAATATTGCCCAACTTTTATCTTCAAGAGGCTATATTTGTCTTGCTATAGCTTATTTTGGTTTAGAGGGATTACCCCAAAATTTAGAACGAATTCCGATAGAATGTCTGGAAGAGGCGAAAGATTTTCTATATTATCATCCTCAAGTTGATAATACAAAAATAGGAATATATGGTCGCTCTAAAGGAGCAGAGCTTGTTCTGGCTGGACAAAGTATTTTGGATGATGTGCAATGTTTAGTACTCAATTCTCCCTCAAATGTAATATTTGAGGGAATAAAGGGAAAACTCAATTCTAATTCATCTTCTTGGACATATTTACAAAAAGAACTTCCTTATCAAAAATTTCAGTTAGGAGATTATTTGTTAAACAAGTTTTTTGGAAAACATATTCCTGAAGATAGTAGGGCCCAGATTGATGTGAGTAAAATTTCCTCCCCTTTATTATTACTAGGAAGCGATGATGATGAAATATGGGATGCATCATCCGCGATAGATGATATTATTTCACACTATAAAGGGGAATCCATTTTGTTTAAAAAATATCATGAAACAGGGCATATGTTGACGGTTGCTTATCAACCGAATCATCGTTATCGAAAAGATTGGCGCTTATTAATGAAAGAAAGTGTAGACTCTTGGTTTGCTACGATAAATTTTTTTGATACACATCTGAAAAATTTGTAGATAGTGCTGAACCGTACTATAATAGTCCTAACTAAGATAAAAACACAGTTCTGGTTGGTAGTCCAGTCTACAAAAGCAATTGCTCAAACAAGATAAATTTGAACTCAAACAGTAAAAACGTAGAGAGAAGTACAAGAGTTACTAGTGACTTTCTCTTTCATAAAATAGAACAGCTCTTCTCGGATAAAAAGAGCTGTTTTTTGCTTGTATTGAAAATTTTTTTCATATATTATTTCCTAATAGATCTACTTGGTGTCAAAAATTTGGCTAATGGAAGTTTCAAATTTAGGGCAATACTTACTTGCTTCAAATTCAATCATATCATATTCAGCAATTTCATTTTGATAGAAGGGATTGTGTGTCATGATTTCTAGTTAATTTTTTATTGTTTGATTTGGCGAGAATAATACTACCGATTCTTGAATTTTTCGGCCAGATGCGGTAAAACATCTCTTTTATAGCGCATATTTCAAAATATAACATTTTGTTGTAGGTGTTTTTAAGCTTCATTTAGCAATTAGGTAGGAGAAAAATGGCTGTAGCCTTCTCTACTTTAACTTAACCCTAATCATCTCACCACTTAACCTCTCATTTTAACCACTTATCTCAAAAGTCGATTTTTCTTTCATACTTTTTGTTAAACTGGTGAGGTAAAGAGGAGGAACTAAATATGATTTTACAAGCTAAACATTTGACTAAACGTTACGGCGATCATATGGCTGTTGACGATATTCAGTTAGAGTTTGAAAAAGGGAGTTTTAATGCTATTTTGGGTCCCAATGGTGCAGGGAAATCAACCACCATTTCCATGTTAATCGGTTTGAAAAAGCCGACAAAAGGTCAGATTCGATATGCGCCAAATACGAAAATCGGAGTAGTTTTTCAAGCTAGTGTACTGGATGAGATGTTGACAGTTAGGGAAAATCTTACGATTCGTGCTCAACAGTATAAGGAGATTGTAGCAAGTCGTGTGGATGATTTGATCCATCAACTGGGTTTGACTGCTTTCCAGAAGCAACTATATGGGACTTTGTCAGGTGGGCAAAAACGTCGGGTTGATATTGCGCGTGCTCTTCTTTCACAGCCAGATATTCTTTTCTTAGATGAACCAACGACAGGTCTAGATATTCAGACTCGCAAAGCCATTTGGGATTTACTGTCTCGACTACAAAAGGATGAAGGGATGACTATTATCTTAACGACTCATTATCTAGATGAAGCGGATGGAGCGGATCAAATTTATATCGTTGATCATGGGAAAGTGATTGCGCAAGGTTCTGCGACGGCTATTAAAAGTCAGTATGCTTCTAATATTCTAAAAATTCGTTTTAAAGAAATGAAGGATTTAGAAAAGTTGCTACAGACTGGAATGACAGTAAAGGAAGAAAATGAGTTGGAATATCTTTTTTATCCAAGGACGTCACAGGAAGCTATTGAATATTTGGCAAAAGTTCGAGAAGAAATTGATTCTTTTGAGTTTCGTCCAGGTACCATGGATGATGCCTTTATTGCACTTACAGGAAGAGAGGTTCGCTAATGTTAGCTTTATTGAAACGGAATTTTATCTTATATTTTCGTAATCGTTCAGGAGTATTTTTCTCATTATTGGGGGCATTGATTTCCTTCCTCCTTTATATCATTTTTTTGCAGAGGAACTTGACGGATGCTTGGTCCCAACTCCCTGATAATACGAACCTTTTAAATAACTGGCTGATGGGTGGGACCTTGGCTGTGACTGGGATTACAACCAGTTTTACGGCTCTTACACAAATGGTACAGGATCGTGAAAATCAAGTGGATCAAGATCTCTTCTTGACAGATTTAGGTAGCTGGGGTTTACAGGTGTCCTATCTAATCAGTAGTATTGCCATCTCTTTTGTCATGCAGGTGTTTATGTTTGCTGTTATGGGGCTTTATTTTAAAGAGAGTCCAGTTATCAGTCATTTACCGGAAATTGCTTTGATTATGTTGTTAAGCAGTCTGCTTTCAAGTTTGATAAATATTCTCTTGATTTATCGTTTTCAATCTGTAGATAGTCTTGGCAAACTGGCAACTATAGTGGGGACTGCTTCTGGATTTTTAGTAGGAACTTATGTCCCTATTGGAGTTTTACCTGATTTTGCACAGATTATCATGAAGGGTACCCCTGCAACTTATATTGCTTCTCTTTATCGACAAATTTTAATGAAGGAACCATTAGAGACCACATTTACAGGAAATAGCAGCTTGTTAAAGGAATTTCAAGAAAAAATGGGAATCCAAATCAACTGGCAAGAACTATTGACAAAGGAAGAGACATACTTTATAGTGGTTATTATCAGTCTCGTCGCTATTCTTCTTTGGCTTTTATTTGTTAAAGTGTTTAGCAGGAGAAAATAAAAGTACATTGGAGAGAAAATGAAGATTCGTTTTGAAATGAAGGCAGAGTTTTCAGAAAAGGACCCACATATTGTAATTCAGGCAGCTCAGTTAACCGACCAAGCAAGAGAAGTCATGGAGTATTTAGAACAATTTTCAACGACCAATCAGGTGGTCATTCCTATTCGAACAGATGATCATCTGGTTATGGTGAAAATTGAGGATCTTATTCTAGCTGATATTGACAAGAATTTATTAACCATTTATACGGTAGATGGGATTTATAAAACTAAGGAAACATTGATAAACTTTCAGAATAGGATTAACCGACGTAACTTTATACAGATATCACGCCATTCAATTATAAACATTGACCACTTAGAATCGTTATCAGATAGTTTTTCAGGGAACATGATGGCTAAAATGACTCGGGGCATCAAATCTAGTGTGAGTCGGAAATACGTTAAGTCCTTAATGAATTATCTAGGTTTATAGGAGAAAATCATGAAACGATTAATTGATTATTTTGTATCGGGAATGCGTACGGCTTCCTTCTTTTATTTGAGTATGATGGTGTTGACTCAGTTTTATCCAGGTATTACCTATCCTGAACCAATGACAAAAAATATTCTAGCTCTGTTTTTAATGGGTGGAATTATGGGGGTATTGACTTTAATACTTGAAAAGCTAGAGTTTCTTGCTTTTAGTATACGTGTAGGAGTTCATTTATTAGTGACAGCTACTATTTTAGTATTGACCTCTCTATTTTTTGGTTGGGGTTCAGCCTTGTGGAATCCTTTGCTTTGGTTCTTTTTCTTGTTAATCTATGGATTGATATGGCTGTATCAAATCTGGCAAACTCATAAACTCACCCAACGAATTAATCAAGCCTTAGAGGATAAAAGACAGAAAACGGGTCACTAATATAGTGTTGAGGATGAAGTTTGAAGACAGTGCCAGTTTCCAAAGAGAAGAATTTGTGATATAGTATTTTCAGCGTAAAACAAGGAGAAGAAAAATGCCAGTAAACGAATATGGTCAGATGATTGGGGAGTCAATGGCAGGTTATACACCAGGTGAATTGCCTGCTATTGATTTCTTAGAAGGGCGTTATGCTCGAATAGAGGCTCTCTCGGTAGAAAAGCATGCGGAGGATTTATTAGCTGTTTATGGCCCTGATACGCCTCGGGAAATGTGGACCTACCTCTTTCAGGAACCAGTGGCAGACAGAGAGGAACTGGTTACTCTCTTAAATCAGATGTTGGCTCGTAAGGATCGTTTTTACTATGCAATCATAGACAAGGCAACTGGTAAGGCTTTGGGAACTTTTTCTCTCATGCGCATTGACCAGAATAACCGAGTAATAGAAGTGGGAGCTGTCACTTTTTCTCCAGAGCTCAAGGGGACACGGATAGGGACAGAAGCCCAGTATCTATTGGCTTGCTATGTCTTTGAGGAGCTTAACTATCGTCGCTATGAGTGGAAATGCGATGCTTTTAATCTGCCATCAAGACGAGCTGCGGAGCGTTTGGGATTTGTCTACGAAGGAACCTTCCGTCAGGCAGTGGTTTATAAGGGACGTACGAGGGATACGGATTGGTTGTCTATGATTGATAAGGACTGGCCTCAAGTCAAAGCTCGTTTGGAAATATGGTTGCGTCCTGAAAACTTTGATAAAAATGGACGACAGCACAAGAGCTTGAGAGAGCTTTAAGAGGTGTTGAGATGATTACTATTAAAAAGCAAGAAATTGTCAAGCTAGAGGATGTTTTGCATCTCTATCAGGCTGTCGGTTGGACAAATTATACCCATCAACCAGAGATGCTGGAGCAGGCCTTATCTCATTCATTAGCGATTTATGTGGCACTTGATGGCGATGCTGTGGTGGGCTTGATTCGTTTGGTTGGAGATGGATTCTCATCAGTATTGGTTCAGGATTTAATTGTTTTACCTAGCTATCAGAGCCAAGGGATTGGTAGCGCCTTGATGAAACAGGCTTTAGAGGATTTTAAAGAGGTTTATCAAGTCCAGCTGGCGACAGAACAGACAGAAAAAAATGTAGGATTTTATCGTTCTATAGGTTTTGAAACCTTATCCACCTATGATTGTATAGGAATGATTTGGGTGAATCGAGAAAAATAATAAAATTTGTTTTTTATTAAGCAAAGTTTAAGGCTGGTCTAGTATTATATAGTCATTAAATAAAGACCTCCTAACTTTATTTAATGAAATCCTAAAACTTTTTTCATCATAATCTCCTAATGAAGTCACCTAATCAGGTGGCTTTTTTGTGAGGTGATGGTGATAGTGATTTTCTGCAAAATGGTAGAATCTGAGAAAAAGTTAAGCTAGTTTTAAGCTTTGTCTTGTATCATATAGTTATTAAATAAAGACCTCCTAACTTTATTTAATAAAATCCTAAACTTTTCTTTTTCATCATAATCTCCCTTAACTCCACCCAATCAGGTGGAGTTTTTGGCTCTATTTCAGGCTTTTGGGGAGTTTCCTAAAAATAATTTTCCGATATTTTTCGGTATTTTTCGGATTTTGGTCGGGGAATTGGCGGGGACTTTTTAGCGAATATGATTAAGAAATAGGTCTGTTGTTGCTTCAGCTACTTCAAACTCAATTTGATTGTAAGTGACTGTTAATTGAAGGACTGGAACTGCTGTAATAATGATTTTGCTTGTCCAGTAGTGGCGTATTAAATGAGGAGTGACATGTAAGATTGTCTCTTCGTTTACTAAATCAAAATTTCTATGAAATTGATAGAATCCCTAACTTTCTCTTAATCTTGACCGTTTTGTTGTAAAGCGGTAAAAGCTTGAGAAGCTGAGGATGTAAAGTTTTGACAAATTTTGTGAACTATGGGATAATAAAAAGGAATTGAGTACTAGTTCTATATCATAGGCTAGAAAAGACCCCAAGCTCACGTCCAAATAAGCTTGAGGTCTTTTTTGACACTATTTGTCCTTGTTTAGCCATTTATCGACTAAGCGAAGAACGACACCGACCACAATTGGTCCGATGATAGTTTTGAGTACTAATTCCATCATGGGCTATCTCACCTCCTTTCGTAGGCGGTGTAGCAGTGCCGAACAATATTATATCATAAAATACTCTACTCTCTCAGTAGGATAGAGTGCTTTTGCATTTGGAAAGGAGGAAGTTATAGCTTATTTACTCCTTCTCCCAGTAATTTTTTAGCAGTAGGAGGGATTCTCATACTGTTATGGAGACTCTTTCTTATTGCTAGTGGACTTTTTCTTATTGGTTTTGTCAGTTTCCTTATTTTTGTGGAGGGCTATGGAATTTATCTGTTCTTTACAGAGACTGAACTTTACATGGCAGATTTAGTTCAAAATGGATTATTTGGTTTTACGACATTCTTTATTATCTTTCATTTAGTTTTACTTGTATTAGTAAGTTTGGCGAGATACAAATGGAAGAGGGGATATTAACAAAAGTGGAGAAAACGATATTAGTTCCTCTCCACTTTTACGTTTCTAGCTAATTGGTAATTATAACTTATTACGATTGAAGTCACCTATCCTTATCTTTCAAGAAATGATCAATCTTAGCCATCATGAGCTTGTGCTCGTATATTTTACAGATATCACGAGCCTGTAAATAATAGTCAAGAATTTCATCGTGCTTTAAAAAATCTTTTCCGGCATTTGCAACGATAGTTAAAAGAGGCGCCAGCTGATAGCTGGTCTCTTTTTGTTTACAAAAGTCAATGGTTTCTAAGGCTTCTTGGACGGCTTCTAATTCCTTCCCTTTAGAGTGTAAATAATAGGCGAAATTATGTTTAACTCGAATATAACCAAATAAATACTCTTGGTGGTTTAAATCTTTTTCCTGATACAAACTGATAAGAAGTGAGTTATTTTCTTCGTATTCTGCATCACGCCCTACAGAAAAATAAAAATTAGATAAAGTATTGAGGAGTTTAAGATACACAGATGAGCTGACCGAAAGCTTTGGCAAAGCGTTTTCTAGACTGGCGATAGCTTCATCTTTGGAACTATGTAAGTAGAAAAGGATAATCGCTTGAATCCATAGAAGATAAAATTCATCCTCAGTAGACAGATACTGATACTTTTCTTTTTCTAAGTTTAAGAGGTATTCTAAATCCTCGTAATTACGATCTTCAAGTAATTTTTCTGCTAATTTCTTAAACGGTGCTATATTGGAAGTCATTTCAATCTGTTCATCGAAAAAATAATCTAAGGGAACTTGAAGCCGATTTGCAAGTTTATAGAGTAAATCAGCAGCAGGCATATAGTTGCCACGTTCTATTTTGCTGATTTGGCTTTGCTCACAAATTCCTTCGGAAAGTGTTTTTTGTGAGAATCCTTTTTCTTTTCTCTTGGCTTTTAGTTTATCAGATAATATGCTCATCTTTAAACCTTCTTTAAATAAATTTACGATTAATTATATACTTTTAATCTCTATTTTTCAACTTTCTAACATAAAAATAGTCATAAAGGGATAAAATAAAAAAAAGATGATGAAAAGAATAGTTTTTGTTGACAAAGAATATTTAAAGTAGTACACTTACAAGTGTAAAGATAAGAAAAAGGTGGTTAATATGAGTATTTTAGTAAAGCTTCGTAAAATCATTTTGATATTGTCCTTTTTAGGATTATTAGAAGCGGTTTCTTTTTAGGGAACCTGTAAATCAATCACAATATATCTGGGACTCGAAAATTATACAACAAGCTGCAACAACTAATGGAGTTGATCTGGTACTGTCGGATTGATTTGTTAAACTTTTTGTGAAGTAACATTTATACAATGGATCGTGTCACAGATTGAAGAGCTTAAAGGTGGCTTGTAAGTTTGATATACTCTATTACCCTCTCATATAACTAGTTATACAGGAACTACTCTATTATATCTCTTGATGTGGGTATATAGATATTAGGAGGAGAATAAAATGAGAAATTCAGTAATACAGACATCTAATTTATCAAAATCCTATGATGGGAAAATTATCTTGGATAAGATAGACTTTACGCTAAAACAGGGAGAAATCTATGGCTTACTAGGAAGAAATGGCGCTGGAAAGACAACATTTATCAAAGCTATTTTAGGTTTGACAGTGATGGATAGTGGTGAAGTGAAGATTCTATCTGAAAAACTGTCAGGGGACTTTTCTAAGGACTTGCTATCTCAAATCGGTGTGGTATTGGACAGTGCTTCTTTTTATCCTAATTTAACGGGACCTGAAAATCTCTCTATTTTTGCAAGATTGAGAGGAATTTCGCTAAAACAGGTAGAGCAAGCTTTACAAGTAGTAGGATTAGATGGGGAAAATAAAAAACTATTCAAGCAGTATTCTCTGGGAATGAAGCAAAGGTTAGCAATTGCTAATGCTATTATGCACCAGCCGAAAATTCTGATATTAGATGAACCAACAAATGGTTTGGATCCTATTGGTATCCTTGAAATGCGCCGTTATCTAAAGGAACTCAGTACCAATCATGGCATTTCAATTTTAATATCCAGTCACATTATTTCAGAACTTGAAAAGCTTGTAGATAGAGTTGGGATACTGCATGATGCCTACCTTATGGCTGAAAAGACTATGCAGGAATTAATAGATGGTGCAGATAAAAGGAAAATCCACCTAATTGTTTCAGATGCTTCTCAAGCTAAGGAAGTGCTTTGCAGGATAAATCTGCAAGAACAGATCAGTATTCTTTCGGATACAGAACTTGAACTTCAGGGAGAATCACCTGCTTTTGACATTGCGGTCGTATCTAACTCCTTAAAAGACAACGGAATAGTTCTAAAAGAATATTCTTATAAAAACAATGAAAGTTTAGAGGATTACTTTAAGCGGGTAACAGGAGGTGAGGGAATTGCTTGATTTAGTGAAGATTGAATTTCTCAAACAAAGGCATCAAAAATTGAATTTTGTCGTATATGGTGTTGTTTCCCTCTACCTAGCTCTCATCTGTTATTATGTAAATGATGCGAGAGGCTTGTTTGACTCCTTTCCCTTTGTCTATAAATTTTCTTTGTCTTATTTAAACTTTTTGATTCTCCCTTTGTATTGTGTTTCCTATACAATACAGGCATTTGGTGTAGAATATCGCTATCGCATCATGAACAACTTGAAACTCGCTTCAGCAAATCTAATGAAGACATTCTGGGCTAAGATTTTGTATATTGAAATCAACGCTCTGTGTATCATGTTATTCACCTATATTTCGGTTTCCTTATTTGCACTACTATCTCGCTTTTCTTCAACAGTCAGTTTGTCTTTATTATTCAGATTCTTCTATCTTTGTATGAGTAGTGGTGTCTTAATTCCCATGGGAGTATTTCCTTTAGTTGCTTTGTTCATGATAAAAGTAAGAGGCAAGGAGATAGTTGGAAATTTGGTCGGCGTCATGTATGTTTTAGTGTCATTTTTTTTAGCAAGGACGAGTCCAAATATCAGTCCAGTTACAAGTGCTAACAGTTTAATCTGGGAAGGAAACAGAGAAGGAGTGGTGCTTCAACAGCCAGCTATCTTATCGATTATTGTACTAGGTTTATCTTTACTTGTTTTGTCTTTCTTGTCCATTAAATCTTGGTTAAAAAAGGTGGATGAATAAATGTTGATGCTAGAATTGACTAAACTAAGAAGGCGAAAGATACTGTATATTATTCCCTTTGTAGCCATCCTGCTCTTTTTGTTGGAGTTTATGATTGGTCATCAGATTTATCAAGGGCATTCGTACGGTAGTGTGAATGGCTGGTATGTAGAAAATGGTTTCTTCTTTTTGAACTACTATTTTCTCCTCCCTTTTTCGAGCATGATTTTAGTGGATTTGATAAGAATAGAACAAGTGTCTAAAACGATTTCAAATCTCAGACTGATTCCTGTCAATTTGAAACAATTACTCCAAGCGAAGTTTATGCTTGCTTTGTTGATTAATCTACTAGTCAGTGAATCCACTTTTTTTGCTATGCTGATCCTAGAGCTAATGGATGGTGATTTTACTTTCTCTAGTCTTACAATTTTATCTTGGGGACTTGTTTATGGAGTAATTTCTTTTGCTTACACACTGTTTGCTGGTATTATTGTCCTCTTCTTAGGAAAATATCGGAAGGAACTTATCCTTGCTCTACCACTTGCCTTTTTATTGTCGTTTGCAGGTTTGTTTGCTTTAACAACGGTTGTTGGGAGATATTATCTGGCAAATTTACTACTAATCATCATGGAGGAATTCACGGTTTTAACAGTTTCTGTATATGCCGTGTGGCTGATTACCTTGGTGGCATGTCTCCTTTATTTGTTGGCAGATAAACGCATGATGAACATTATTTTTGATTATAAATGACAAGCCGAGAATGTAAACCTTTGACAAAATGTGTGAACTGTGGGATAATGGAGAGGAATTAAGGATTAGTTCTATATCATGGACTAGAAAAGACCCCAAGCTAACTTCCACATTAAGCTTGGGGTCTTTTTTGACACTATCTATCTTTGTTTAGCCATTTATCGACTAAGCGAAGGATGACACCGACCACAATCGGTCCGATGATAGTTTTAAGGATTAGTTCCATCATGGGCTATCTCACCTCCTTTCGTAGGCGGTGTAGCAGTGCCGTAGAATATTATACCACATAATTGCTAAACTTAGGAGTCACCCAATCAGATGGCTTTTTTGTTTGTGGCTTGGTTTTTTGATATAATAGAGTCATGAGTAGAATTTTAGATAATGAGATAATGGGGGATGAGGAGTTAGTAGAACGCACGCTCCGTCCTCAGTACTTACGTGAATATATCGGGCAGGATAAGGTCAAGGACCAGCTCCAAATCTTTATCGAAGCTGCCAAAATGCGGGATGAAGCGCTGGATCATGTCCTCTTATTTGGACCTCCAGGTTTGGGGAAAACGACCATGGCTTTTGTTATTGCCAATGAACTGGGTGTAAATCTCAAGCAGACTTCGGGTCCAGTCATTGAAAAAGCCGGTGATCTGGTAGCAATTTTGAATGACTTAGAGCCTGGGGATGTCCTTTTTATTGATGAGATTCATCGCTTGCCCATGTCTGTGGAAGAGGTGCTTTATAGTGCTATGGAGGACTTTTACATTGATATCATGATTGGGGCTGGTGAAGGCAGTCGCAGTGTTCATTTGGAGTTGCCACCTTTTACCTTGATTGGTGCGACGACTCGGGCAGGTATGCTCTCAAATCCGTTACGGGCACGTTTTGGGATTACAGGTCATATGGAGTATTATGCCCATGCTGACTTGACGGAAATTGTTGAGCGGACGGCAGATATTTTTGAGATGGAAATCACTCATGAGGCAGCTTCTGAGTTGGCTTTGCGGAGTCGTGGAACCCCTCGTATTGCCAATCGTCTCCTCAAACGTGTGCGCGATTTTGCCCAGATAATGGGGAATGGGGTTATCGATGTTCTTATTACCGATAAGGCTTTGACCATGCTGGATGTTGACCATGAAGGTTTGGATTATGTGGACCAAAAAATCCTTCGTACCATGATTGAGATGTATGGTGGTGGTCCTGTCGGACTAGGAACACTTTCTGTTAATATTGCTGAGGAGCGTGAGACGGTGGAAGACATGTATGAACCTTACTTGATTCAAAAAGGTTTTATCATGCGGACACGGTCTGGACGGGTGGCGACTGCTAAGGCATATGAGCATTTAGGGTATGAATATATTGAAAAATAAGGCTGAAATTTTAGACTCTTTCAGAGAAAATCCGGATATGATGGCTATTTTGACTTTCATCCGAAACCTTGGTCTGAAAGATTCTTGGTTGGCAGCAGGTTCTGTCAGAAATTTTATCTGGAATCTCTTGTCAGAGAGACCAGCATTTGATCTTGAAACAGATGTAGATGTGATTTTCTTTGATCCGGATATTTCTTATGAGGAAACCTTGTTCCTAGAGAAAAAGTTGAGAGCGGATTTTCCTCAGTACCAGTGGGAATTGAAAAATCAGGTCTATATGCACCAGCACAGCCCTCATACTGCTCCCTATAGCAGCTCTTGTGATGCCATGAGTAAGTATCCAGAACGATGTACGGCTGTTGGACTACGCTTGAATGAAGAATCCGATTTTGAACTCTATGCACCTTATGGTTTGGAGGATATTTTGAAGTTTCAAGTTCGTCCAACTCCTCATTTTTTAGAGAATGAAGACCGAATGAAGCTCTATCAAACACGATTATCCAAGAAAAATTGGCAGGAAAAATGGAAAAATTTGATTTTTAAAAATACTTAAGGAAACTTTAAGCTAGGAAGTGTATACTAAGTTCATAAGTTAAGAAGACCTTAACTTAAACTCCTAAAACTTTTTCATAATAATCTCCCTATAAAAATAGAGTCGCCCAATCAGGCGACTTATTTTTTTGAAAAATGGGCTTTGCGCCTGAGAATAATACTCAATGAAAATCAAAGTGCAAACTAGGAAGCTAACCGCAGGTTGCTCAAAACACTGTTTTGAGGTTGCAGATAGAGCTGACGTGGTTTGAAGAGATTTTCGAAGAGTATAAATAGCTTAGTGATAGAAGAAAATAGGGAAATATGGTATAATGAAACGATAGATTTTTGAATAGGAATAAGATCATGTTTGGATTTTTTAAGAAAGATAAGGCTGTGGAAGTAGAGGTTCCGACACAGGTTCCTGCTCATATCGGCATCATCATGGATGGAAATGGCCGTTGGGCTAAAAAACGTATGCAACCGCGAGTTTTTGGACATAAGGCGGGCATGGAAGCATTGCAAACTGTGACCAAGGCAGCCAACAAACTAGGCGTCAAGGTGATTACAGTTTATGCTTTTTCTACGGAAAACTGGACCCGTCCAGATCAGGAAGTCAAGTTTATCATGAACTTGCCAGTAGAGTTTTATGATAATTATGTTCCGGAATTGCATGCGAATAATGTTAAGATTCAAATGATTGGGGAGACAGATCGCCTGCCTAAGCAAACTTTTGAAGCTCTGACTAAAGCTGAGGAATTGACTAAGAACAACACAGGATTGATTCTTAATTTTGCCCTCAACTATGGTGGACGTGCTGAGATTACACAGGCTCTTAAGTTGATTTCTCAGGATGTGTTAGATGCCAAAATCAACCCAGGTGACATCACAGAGGAATTGATTGGCAACTATCTCTTCACCCAGCATTTGCCTAAGGAGTTACGAGACCCAGACTTGATTATCCGTACTAGTGGAGAATTGCGTTTGAGCAATTTCCTTCCATGGCAGGGAGCCTATAGTGAGCTCTATTTTACGGATACCTTGTGGCCTGATTTTGACGAAGCAGCCTTGCAGGAAGCTATTCTTTCCTATAATCGTCGTCATCGTCGATTTGGAGGAGTTTAGGAGGAAATATGACACAGGATTTACAGAAAAGAACCTTGTTTGCAGGGATTGCCCTGGCTATTTTCCTACCAATTTTAATGATTGGTGGCCTCTTGCTGCAGATAGCAATTGGAATCATAGCCATGCTAGCCATGCATGAACTTTTGAAGATGAGAGGTCTAGAGACCATGACAATGGAGGGCCTCTTGACCCTCTTTGCAACCTTTGCTTTGACCATTCCCTTGGAGAATTATCTGACTTTTTTGCCAGTTGATGGGAATGTGGTTGCCTATAGTGTGTTGATTTCAATCATGTTAGGAACGACTGTTTTTAGCAAGTCTTATACGATTGAGGACGCTGTTTTCCCTCTTGCTATGAGTTTCTACGTGGGCTTTGGATTTAATGCCTTACTAGATGCTCGTGTTGCAGGTTTAGATAAGGCGCTTTTGGCCTTGTGTATTGTCTGGGCAACCGATAGTGGTGCTTATCTTGCTGGGATGAACTATGGTAAACGAAAGTTAGCTCCAACGGTTTCTCCAAATAAAACCTTTGAGGGTGCCTTGGGTGGTATTTTAGGTGCGATTTTAGTAACCATCATCTTTATGATGTTTGACAGTACAGTTGCTCTTCCGTATGGAATTTACAAGATGTCAGTCTTTGCTATTTTCTTTAGCATTGCTGGACAATTTGGTGATTTACTAGAAAGTTCGATCAAGCGTCACTTTGGTGTCAAGGATTCTGGGAAATTTATCCCTGGTCATGGTGGTGTTTTGGATCGTTTCGATAGTATGTTGCTTGTATTTCCAATCATGCACTTGTTTGGACTCTTTTAATCAAAAGACGGAGGAAATACTATGCTCGGAATTTTAACCTTTATTCTGGTTTTTGGGATTATTGTAGTGGTGCACGAGTTCGGACACTTCTACTTTGCCAAGAAATCGGGGATTCTAGTGCGTGAATTTGCTATCGGTATGGGGCCTAAAATCTTTGCTCATATTGGCAAGGATGGAACAGCCTATACCATTCGAATCTTGCCTCTGGGTGGCTATGTCCGTATGGCTGGTTGGGGTGATGATACAACTGAAATCAAGACAGGGACTCCTGTCAGTTTGACGCTTACTGATGATGGTAAGGTTAAACGCATCAATCTTTCAGGTAAAAAATTAGATCAAACAGCCCTCCCTATGCAGGTGACCCAGTTTGATTTTGAAGATAAGCTCTTTATCAAAGGATTGGTTCTGGAAGAAGAAAAAACATTTGCAGTGGATCACGATGCAACGGTTGTGGAAGCAGATGGAACTGAGGTTCGGATTGCACCTTTAGATGTTCAATATCAAAATGCGACTATCTGGGGGAAACTGATTACTAATTTTGCAGGTCCTATGAACAACTTTATCTTAGGGGTTGTTGTTTTCTGGATTTTAATCTTCATGCAGGGTGGTGTCAGAGATGTTGATACCAACCAGTTCCATGTCATGCCTCAAGGTGCTTTGGCTAAGGTGGGAGTACCAGAAACGGCTCAGATTACCAAGATTGGCTCACATGAGATTAGCAACTGGGAAAGTTTGATTCAGGCTGTGGAATCAGAAACCAAAGATAAGACAGCCCCGACCTTGGATGTGACTATTTCTGAAAATGGTAGTGACAAACAAGTAACGGTTACCCCAGAAGAAAGTCAAGGGCGTTACCTTATAGGTGTTCAACCGGGAATTAAGTCAGATCTTCTATCCATGTTTGTAGGTGGTTTTACAACTGCTGCTGACTCGGCTCTCCGAATTCTATCAGCTCTGAAAAATCTGATTTTCCAACCGGATTTGAACAAGCTAGGTGGACCTGTTGCCATCTTTAAGGCAAGTAGTGATGCTGCTAAAAATGGAATTGAGAATGTCTTGGACTTCTTGGCAATAATTTCCATCAATATTGGGATTTTTAATCTGATTCCGATTCCAGCCCTGGATGGTGGTAAGATTGTGCTCAATATCCTAGAAGCCATCCGCCGCAAACCATTAAAACAAGAAATTGAAACCTATGTCACCTTGGCCGGAGTGGTCATCATGGTTGTCTTGATGATTGCTGTGACCTGGAATGACATCATGCGACTCTTTTTTAGATAATCGAGGAATATTATGAAACAAAGTAAAATGCCTATCCCAACGCTTCGCGAAATGCCAAGCGATGCTCAAGTTATTAGCCATGCTCTTATGTTGCGAGCTGGTTATGTTCGCCAAGTCTCAGCAGGTGTTTATTCTTACTTACCACTTGCCAACCGTGTGATTGAAAAAGCCAAAAACATCATGCGCCAAGAATTCGACAAGATTGGTGCGGTTGAGATGTTGGCTCCTGCCCTTCTTAGTGCAGAATTGTGGCGCGAATCAGGTCGTTATGAAACTTATGGTGAAGACCTTTACAAACTAAAAAACCGTGAAAAATCAGACTTTATCTTAGGTCCAACTCACGAAGAAACCTTTACAGCTATTGTCCGTGATTCTGTTAAGTCTTACAAGCAATTGCCACTTAACCTTTATCAAATCCAACCTAAGTATCGTGATGAAAAACGTCCGCGTAATGGACTTCTTCGTACACGTGAGTTTATCATGAAGGATGCTTACAGTTTCCACGCTAACTATGATAGCTTGGACAGTGTTTACGATGAGTATAAGGCTGCTTATGAGCGTATTTTTACTCGTAGTGGTTTAGACTTCAAGGCTATTATTGGTGACGGTGGAGCCATGGGTGGTAAGGACAGCCAAGAATTTATGGCCATTACACCTGCTCGTACAGACCTTGACCGCTGGGTTGTCTTGGACAAGTCAGTTGCCTCATTTGATGAAATTCCTGCAGAAGTGCAAGAAGAAATCAAGGCAGAATTGCTTAAATGGATGGTTTCTGGTGAAGATACCATTGCTTACTCAAGTGAGTCTAGCTATGCTGCTAACTTAGAAATGGCAACAAACGAGTACAAACCAAGCAACCGTGTTGTCGCTGAAGAAGAAGTGACTCGTGTTGCAACACCAGATGTTAAATCAATTGATGAAGTAGCAGCCTTCCTAAACGTTCCAGAAGAACAAACGATCAAAACCCTCTTTTACATGGCAGATGGTGAGCTTGTTGCGGCCCTTCTAGTTGGAAATGACCAGCTCAATGAAGTTAAGTTGAAAAATCATTTGGGAGCAGATTTCTTTGACGTTGCGAGTGAAGAAGAAGTGGCGAATCTTGTTCAAGCAGGTTTTGGTTCACTTGGACCAGTTGGTTTGCCAGAGAATGTTAAAATTATTGCAGATCGTAAGGTGCAAGATGTTCGCAATGCAGTGGTCGGTGCTAACGAAGATGGCTACCACTTGACTGGTGTGAATCCAGGTCGTGATTTTACTGCAGAATATGTGGATATCCGTGAAGTTCGTGAGGGTGAAATTTCCCCAGACGGACAAGGTGTCCTTAACTTTGCGCGTGGTATCGAAATTGGTCATATCTTCAAACTTGGCACTCGCTATTCAGCAAGCATGGGAGCAGATGTTTTGGATGAAAATGGTCGTGCTGTGCCAATCATCATGGGATGTTACGGTATCGGTGTCAGCCGTCTCCTTTCAGCAGTGATGGAGCAACACGCTCGCCTCTTTGTTAACAAAACGCCAAAAGGTGAATACCGTTACGCTTGGGGAATCAATTTCCCTAAAGAATTGGCACCATTTGATGTGCACTTGATCACTGTCAATGTCAAGGATGAAGAAGCGCAAGCCTTGACAGAAAAGCTTGAAGCAAGCTTGATGGGAGCTGGTTACGAAGTCTTGACGGATGACCGTAACGAACGTGTTGGAGTGAAATTCAGTGATAGCGACTTGATTGGATTGCCAATCCGTATC
The DNA here is from genome assembly GCF_963521865.1 of uncultured Streptococcus sp. Classification (GTDB taxonomy): domain Bacteria; phylum Bacillota; class Bacilli; order Lactobacillales; family Streptococcaceae; genus Streptococcus. The sequence goes on along the minus strand of NZ_CAUQWY010000022.1, from coordinate 10,605 downwards.
ACTGTTGGTAAAAAAGCAGCCGATGGCATCGTAGAAGTTAAGATTAAAGCGACTGGTGATACCATCGAAGTTCATGCAGATAACTTGCTCGAAACGCTTGAAATTCTTAGCAAGAAATAAAAACTATAATCAGAAGAAAAACAAGGAAAAAATGTAACTAGTTTTTACCTTGTTTTTTCTGTATAATGGGAAAAATGAGTAGATAAAGAGGTAAATATATGCTAAGATTTCCAAAGGATTTTGTCTGGGGATCCTCCACTTCTGGGCCCCAGACAGAAGGGCGTGTAGCTGGTGACGGTAAGGGAGATAATCTCTGGGATTATTGGTACCAAGTGGAGCCAAATCGTTACTATAATGGGATTGGTCCAGATAAGACATCGACCTTTTATGAAAACTGGGAACAGGATATCGAGCTACTGGTAGAAACTGGTCACACGGCCTTTCGGACTTCTATTCAGTGGTCACGGATTTTTCCACAAGGGCGTGGGGAAGTCAATCCTCAAGGTGCAGACTTTTACCGTAAGGTTTTTGAGGCTATTAAGGCCAAAGGGATTCGTCTTTTAGTCAATCTTTATCATTTTGATTTGCCTTTTGCCCTTCAAGAGGATGGTGATGGTTGGGAAAATAAGGCGACTGTCTCAGCCTATGAAGACTATGCTCGTTTTTGTTTTGAGACTTATGGAGATTTAGTGGATCAATGGATTACTTTTAACGAGCCCATCGTTCCTGTAGAATTTGGCTATTTTTACGATGCCCATTATCCACATAAGGTGGATGCAGAGTCAGCCGTCAAAGTAGCTTATCATACACAATTGGCCAGCAGTCAGGCGGTTAAGGCCTGTCATGAACTTTTGCCAGATTCCAAGATTGGGATTGTTCTCAACTTGACACCGGCTTATCCACGTAGCCAGCATCCTGCTGATGTCAAGGCAGCTCGTATTGCGGCCCTTTTTCAGGCCCAATCTTTCTTAGATACGTCTGTTTTGGGGACTTATCCACAGGAGTTGGTAGAAATCTTACATGAACACGGTCTCTTGCCTGATGCTACAGAGGAGGAGTTGGAGCTCATTCGTGACAATACGGTAGACTTCCTAGGTGTCAACTACTATCAACCTTTGCGTGTTATGGCGCCTCGATTTGCTAAGCATCCAGAGAGTCCACTCTTACCAGAACATTTTTACGAGCCTTATGTGATGCCTGGACGTAAAATCAATCCTCATCGTGGCTGGGAGATTTATGAGCAAGGGATTTATGACATTGCCCAAAATATCAAGGAAAATTATGGTAATATTGAGTGGATGTTGACAGAGAATGGTATGGGGGTTGAAGGAGAGGAAAAATTCCGTCAAGATGGAATGATTCAAGATGATTATCGTATTGACTTTGTAAAAGGTCATCTTCGTGAACTTCACCGTGCTATTGAAGACGGAGCTAATTGTAAGGGCTACTTGATTTGGACCTTTATCGATTGTTGGTCATGGCTCAATAGCTATAAAAATCGCTACGGTTTGGTTGAATTAGACTTGGAAACGCAAGAACGTCGTCTGAAGAAATCAGGGCACTGGTTCAAGGAATTAAGCGACAATAATGGATTTTAAAAAGGACTCTGACTGATTATCCTAATTGGTCAGAGTCTTTTGCTTACAGGAGCTTAATTTGAACTATACCAATTTTAACTCTTGACAAGTGAAAGAAACAAGTATATACTGTTTTTGCTGATTCTATAAAAGAGGAATTAGACTATACCAATTTTAAGGAGAAAGCACAGCTGGTCTGTGTCGTATATACTATGTGTGGAATTGTTGGTGTTGTTGGAAACACAAATGCAACTGATATTTTGATTCAAGGGCTTGAAAAGCTCGAATACCGTGGCTATGATTCTGCGGGAATTTTTGTCCTAGGTGGTGCTGAAAATCACCTAGTCAAGGCTGTCGGTCGTATCGCAGAATTGTCTGCTAAGACAGCTGGCGTTGAGGGAACGACTGGTATCGGACATACTCGTTGGGCAACTCATGGGAAACCAACTGAGGACAATGCTCACCCACACCGCTCTGAGACAGAACGTTTTGTCTTGGTTCACAATGGGGTGATTGAGAACTATCTTGAAATCAAGGAAGAATACCTTGCTGGGCACTACTTCAAGGGGCAAACAGATACTGAAATCGCTGTTCACTTGATTGGAAAATTTGCGGAAGAAGAAGGTCTCTCTGTTCTTGAAGCCTTCAAAAAAGCTCTTCACATCATTCGTGGTTCTTATGCTTTTGCTTTGGTTGACTCACAAGATCCTGAAGTCATCTACGTAGCGAAGAATAAATCACCACTTTTGATTGGTCTTGGAGAAGGCTATAACATGGTCTGCTCAGATGCTATGGCTATGATTCGTGAAACCAACCAATACATGGAAATTCATGACCAAGAGTTGGTCATCGTCAAGGCTGATAGTGTGGAAATTCAAGACTATGATGGTAATAGTCATGAGCGTGCTAGCTATACTGCGGAACTTGACTTGTCAGATATCGGTAAGGGAACTTATCCTTACTACATGCTCAAGGAAATTGATGAGCAACCAACGGTTATGCGTAAACTCATCCAAGCCTACACAGATGAGGCTGGTCAAGTTGTCGTAGAACCAGCTATCATCAAGGCTGTTCAAGACGCAGACCGTATCTACATCCTTGCAGCTGGAACATCTTACCACGCAGGATTTGCTTCTAAGAAGATGTTGGAAGAATTGACAGATACACCAGTTGAGCTTGGAATCTCATCTGAGTGGGGCTACGGTATGCCACTTCTCAGCAAGAAACCACTCTTCATCTTTATCAGCCAGTCTGGTGAAACAGCGGATAGCCGTCAGGTTTTGGTCAAGGCTAATGAAATGGGAATCCCAAGCTTGACAGTGACAAACGTCCCAGGTTCAACCCTTTCACGTGAGGCCAATCATACTATGCTCCTTCACGCAGGTCCTGAAATTGCCGTAGCATCAACCAAGGCCTATACAGCACAAATTGCAGCCCTTGCTTTTCTTGCAAAAGCAGTAGGAGAAGCAAATGGCAATGCTAAAGCGCAAGCCTTTGACTTGGTTCATGAGTTGTCAATCGTAGCTCAGTCTATCGAATCAACTCTTTCAGAGAAAGAAACCATTGAAGCTAAGGTTCGTGAGCTTCTTGAAACAACTCGTAACGCCTTTTACATCGGACGTGGTCAAGATTACTATGTAGCCATGGAAGCAAGTCTCAAACTTAAAGAGATTTCTTACATCCAGTGTGAAGGCTTTGCGGCAGGAGAACTCAAGCACGGAACTATTGCCTTGATTGAAGAAGGAACGCCTGTCTTGGCTCTCTTGTCAGATCCAGTCCTTGCCAACCACACTCGTGGAAATATCCAAGAGGTGGCAGCCCGTGGTGCCAAAGTTCTCACTATCGCAGAAGAAAATGTTGCCAAAGAGACAGACGACATCGTTCTTACGACCGTCCACTCTTACCTTTCACCAATTTCAATGGTCGTACCAACGCAATTAGTCGCTTACTTTGCAACTCTGCACCGTGGGCTTGATGTGGATAAACCACGTAACCTTGCTAAGTCAGTAACGGTAGAATAAGCTAAAAAAGTCTAGTTATCTAGGCTTTTTCTTGTGAGCAAATCGGTTGCTTGTAGTCAAGTTTCGTGTTAGAATAATTTTTCAAAATGAAGGACAGAAATATACAGGGAGAATTACCATGGTAGAATTGGGAATTTCGACATTTGGGGAAACAACGGAGCTTGAGGGGACTGGACAGACTTACAGTCATTCCGAACGTATTCGCCAGTTGGTGGCAGAGATTGAACTGGCTGACAAGGTTGGTTTGGATGTGTATGGGATTGGTGAGCACCATTGAGCGGATTTTGCAGTGTCGGCTCCAGAGATTATTTTGGCAGCTGGGGCAGTTAATACCAAGAAAATCTGTTTGACCAGTGCAGTTAGCATTCTGTCAAGCATGGACCCGATTCGCTTGTCCCAACAGTATGCCACTATCGATGCTTTGTCAAATGGACGTGCGGAGATTATGGCTGGAAGGGGTTCTTTCACGGAATCTTTTCCCCTGTTTGGATATGATTTGAAAGACTACGAAGCGCTTTTTGATGAGAAATTAGACTTGCTACAGTTAGTTAATGAAAAGACCAAGTTAGACTGGCAAGGCCGATTGACCCAAACAATCTCTGGCAAAGAAGTTTATCCTCGTCCAGTTCAGGACAAATTGCCCTTGTGGATAGCGACAGGTGGTCATGTCGAATCAACAGTGAAGATTGCTCAGGCAGGTCTACCGATTGTTTATGCCATTATTGGTGGCAATCCGCGTTATTTTAAAAAGTTGATTCAGACTTATCGTGAGATTGGGAGCTAAGCGGGTTATGCCAGTCAGGAACTAAAGGTTGGAGCCCATTCTTGGGGTTGGATTGCTGAAGATGGCGAGCAGGCGGTGAAAGATTATTTCCATCCAACCAAGCAAGTGGTGGATGCCATTTCCAAAGACCGTCCGCACTGGCAGGAATTGCGTTATGAGCAATATTTGGAGCAAGTTGGGCCAAATGGTACTATGTTTGTGGGCAATCCAGATCAGGTGGCCGAAAAAATGATTCGCATGATTGAAGACTTAGGTTTGGACCGCTTCATGCTCCATCTACCTCTTGGTTCTATGCCTCATAATCAGGTTCTAAGAGCTATTGAACTCTTCGGCACACAAGTTGCACCCAAAGTACGGGAATACTTTGCCATGAAAGAGGCTTAATAAAAAATCCTAATCAAGTTTATTAGGATAACAAATATTGTACAAAAATCAATCCCCCGAGCGTTAAGGCTTGGGGGATTGTTCTATAGGAGGGCTAGTTTAGTTCTCTTTTTTGTTTTTTAGTAAGAACCCGAGACCTAGAAGTGCAAGGAGACTAATTCCTGTGAACAGGAGTTTGTGATCGTTTTTGGTTCCTGTATTTGGAAGTTCAGCTTGTTTAGCTGGGGTTGCAGGTGTATTATCCTTGCTAGAGTTTTCTACCGATTCGTTTTGAACAGCTTCACTTACAGATGCTGCTTGTGCTTCTTGTGTTGGTTGTGAAGCTTGTGAATCAGTTGTAGCTTGGCTAGGTTTATTTTCCGCATCAGCTACTTTTGTATCTGGTTTTGCAGAATCAGGTTTAGTTTGTGGAGCTGGAGTTTGCTGTTCCGGTTTGACTACTTGGTTTGACATATTGTCTTGGCTGTCATTTTGCCCTTGTTCTTGTTTTAAGCTAGAAAGGTCAAATTCTGGTTTTTCTTCCACAGCTGGGGCGACAATTGCACCGCCTTGAGAGACTCGAAGAACAGTAGCTGTAAGGGCATTTAATTTCAAGCCTTTTTCAGTCCATTCAAGGCCTTGAGGGTTGGCAATTCCGACTGGTCCTGCTTGGTTTTCATCTGCTAAAACTTCAGCGTTTCTTAGATGTGCAAAGGCAGTTCCTAAATTAAATTCGCGAGCTTTTTCGTCCGCATTGACAAAGACTGCATAGATGTCTCCGTTTGGAGCAGTGATTTGGTAGCCAATCACTACGTCCTCTTTTTCCACGCCATTTTGGCCTGGGACAGTGATGAGGTGGACACGGTCTTTGATATCTTGGAGGCTCTTAAGTCGGAAGGCGTCTGTAGATTGACGAAGGGCAATCAAACCTTTCATATAGTTACGGCTCTTGACATTTTCAGGATATGCTTTTCCATCTGTAGCCTTAGTCCAGTCAAACTTGTTAATAGCATCACTCGAATCGTAAGAGTCATGGATGAAGTAAGGATAGTCAAACGGATTGCCGTCCTTATCACGCAACAAGTGAGATTTGTTTGGTTGTTTGTCCTCTGCTACTGGAGTCTTGTAGGCTGGGTCACGGAATTGTTTGGTACGTCCGTATTCCTGACCAGAGTGGATAAATGGAGTTCCTTGAGCTGTCAAGACCATGAGGTTTCCAAGTCGCAAACGACGATGGATTTCAGCATAGTTCTCAGCCTTGCTTGGGTCTTTTTTGATAGATTGGGCGATGATGTCAAAGAGGGTCAAGTTATCATGGGCTGCGATGTATTGGATGACATCTCCAGGGCTGTCTGCTTCAAAGTTAGTTGGTTGAGCAATTAGATTTTTAAAGATAGTGTTGATATCACGCTTGCCACCTGTGATAAAGGCAGGTTGACCTTCGTTTGGATAACCAGACTTGAGGTTGTTACGGATGTCGTCTGAGAAGACAGCGACAGTATCGGTATGTTTCATCCAATCTTGGTCAGCAGCTTTAGTAGGCATATTTTCATCACCAGCATAGGTTCTCCAACCTTCACCTAGCATGATGAGGTTTGGATTGAGGGCGCGTGCAGCCTTGTAAGCTTCTTCGATAGAAGCGGCGTCATGGTCTCCCATCATATCGAAGCGGAATCCATCCACTTTGTAGGTATCAACTAGATATTTGATAGAATCAACTAGGAGGCGTTTGGTCATATGGTGAGTTGTCCCCAAGCGTCCACCACCAAAGCTAGTTCGTGGTGTGCCATCAGCATCCATAAAATGGTAGTAGTTTGGCTCTAAGTCTTCGAAGATATCGACTTTGGCTGTATGGTTATACACTACGTCTAGGATAGCTCCCATGCCACGCTTGTGGATCTCGTTGATGAGGTTTTTAAATTCTGCGATTCGTTTTTCTGGATTTTTAGGATCGCTTGAGTACATACCAGTCAAAGAGAAGTAGTTTTGAGGGTCATATCCCCAGTTGTAGTTGCTGTTGCTTGAAGCATAGTCAGACAAGCGTTCATGGTTTTTCAATTCATTGACAAAGTAGTAAGACAAGACTGGAAGGAGCTGGATGTGGGTTACACCCAAGTCTTTGAGATAGTCTAGTTTTTCGATAAAGGCTTCAAAGGTACCAAATGGTTTGGTCAAGTCTTTTGCAATGGCCGGGTCTGAAGTGAAGTCACGAACATGAGCTTCATAGATGACGGCATCTTCACGAGTCTTGAAGTTGTGAATCTTACCATAAGTCAAGTCTTGAGGTCCTAGTTTGGCTGGATCTACAAAGGCAGCTTTAGCCACTTTATGAGCATCGTCAATCTTGGCATCGTCACTATTCCAAGCAGCGAGAGATTTAGCGTAAGGATCGAGTGCAAGAACAGTTTTACCTTGACGCTCGATTTGGTATTGATAATAGTAGCCAGTGAAATCTGTGATTCCTAGTTTGTTTGTGCTATCTAGAGTTTGTTTCCAAGTTCCTCTTTCCCCTTTTTCAAGAGCGACAGTTCCAACTACTTTTTCAGGGTCATTCTTGTCGTAGACAACGACAGAAACCTTATCAGCACTTGGTGACCAGAGAGTTAAATCAACCTGTTTTCCTTCTTCTTTGAGTTCAGCTCCAAGTTTACCATCATAGCTGTAAGTCTCATCTTTAAGACGCCAGCTTGTTTTGGTAGTGAATTTGTCAGAGTTGTAGCTAACGGTATAAGGATGTTTTGTGTCAGAGAAATCTCCGCTGTAGGTCACTTTCTTACCAGCTTCATCGATTGCAACATCAGTGATAGTTACTTTGTTTCCTAGATGATTAGTGATGTTGGAGTGTTTGAGGATATCTTCTTTTTTAGCACCGACAAGTGTTGAAAAACTACTTTCAATGCTAGAAGTTCCTACGTGTTGAGCTCCTGTCATGCGGATATCGTGCACATAGTATGGATTTGTGTAAATCGATTCGTCATCATCTTTTAGGAAAATTTGGCTATGATTTTTTAAATCTGTGAACTTATAGTCTTCTTTACGGATTTTCACATCGTCTCCTTGTTTCTTTCTGTCTAGTAATAAAAATCCAAGATCTTTAGCTGCATCTTTGAGTGGAATATCGATATAGCGACCATATTTGCCTGTAGCAGTAAAGTCTGTTCCGTTAGGCCATTCACCACTACTTGGATTTTTCACATCTCCCCAGTACCAGAGAGATTTCTTGTCATAGTTGCCATCTGTACGGTAGTAGTTGACGCGAATAGTTCCTGCAGGTTGTGGCTCGTAAGAGAAAACCTTGTGATCTTGGTCCAACCAAGCCTCATTCATCTTTGGTGCCAGTTTTTCTACCGATTTATCGCCGGTTAGATTTTTTCCAGCTGTATTATTGATGAGGAAGCTAATTTTCTTGGCTTGTTCTCCCTTTAATTTGATATCTAGGTAATAGCCGTAGTCATCTTTTTTGGCATCCTTAAAGGATAAGGCTCCGTTAGGCCAGTTTTCAGAAGGTTTTTCAACATCGTCCCAAGTCCATAGTCCTTGAGCATCCCTGTTTTCTTCAGGAAGTTTTTTGACGTGGATACGGAAGTAGTTGTCTTCGATTGGCTCTTCCGCTTTAGTTTCAGTCGTTACTGGACTCGTAGAAGTGGTTGGCTCACTTGAACGATCTTGTCCAGTTTGTGGTGCTGAATCAGCTGGGCTTGCAGCAGGACTAAGTGTCTCTGTTGCAGGTTTTTCTTCTTTTTTCTCTAGGGAAGCGTTTGCATTTTCAGGTGCAGAAAGATCACTTTCTTTCTTACCAGTGCTAGCTGCTGTATCATTAAGAGGTTGTGCAAGGGCAGTAGTAGTTTCACTATTACTTGCGTTAGTGGTTGTAGTATTTTCCTTGGCTGAGATAGTTGGTGTAGCAATGGCAAGTAGGACAAGGCTTGCTCCGATAAGGGCAGAACCAGTTCCATTCTTGAGGGAACGGATGCTGTAGACCATTTTTTTCTCAGTGTGAGAAATTGTTCTTTTCATAATCATTCTCCTATAAATGAATTTCTTTATCAGTATAGCATGTAGTAAAACAATATGCAAGCGTTTTCTTAAAATTGAAACAAAAGAAAAATCGCAACAGATTTTGTTACGATTCAGGCAGTCTTTCTTTATGAATTTGAGAAGCCAGAAGGTGGAGATGGTGGAATAATTCTGAAGTAGAGAAGTTACGATTATAGATAATTGGTTTAGGAGAGTTAGCGACAGGAAAGGTGGTAATAACAATATCGTGAGGGATTTGATTGAGAATTGAGAATGAAATAGTAGCTTCTTCCCAAGAATCAAAGAGATAGAGATTATTGCCGTAGTGAGTTAGGGTGTCGATTAGATTTTGTGCATGATGACTATCCAGATGACTAATGACTAAAACACGTATTTTGGGAAGTTTTTGAAGTAATTGGACTAAAATTCGTTGCCCTAGGATAGAAAAGGTGTAGACAAGTTCTTGTAGCTTACTTGGGTGATTTTCCAGTCTCATTTCAGTCAGATAAGATTGGAATTTGTGTTGACTTACTTCAAATAGTTTTGGGAATTCTGCTTGATAATTGCTTAAAATTTGGGATTTCTGTCTGTCGAGAGACTGGTTACTGAGTAAATGGAAGAAATCGGATTGGGCAGTGTAGTGGAGGAGCCAAACCAATTCCTCGCGATTTTCAATCTGTAGGTGAAATTCTTTGGCCAGTTCTTCTAGAATTTGGCTCAATAAACGGTAGGATTTTTGGATATGATTAATGTCTCCTAACGCTCCACTACTAGGATTAGTTACGATTTGAGGAGACTTTACTGGAGTTAAAAATAGCTGTTCCAGTGTTTCCTTTTTCGGTTCAAAATAGAGCTTTTTAGCTAGCTTCTTAATATTTTCTTCAAACTGCGGAATTTGTATGAGAGAACTGTAGTGACTGATTAAAAGAGGAGTAGGATTTTCAATCAAATGACTCTTATTAAAGCGCTCCAGATTGATAGCTAGAGTGTATTTGATTTGCCGTAAGCTACTGAGGTTGGGTGAAATTTGTTGGGCGTCCAAAAATAGTTGAATCAAGTGAGTGAGTGATTCTTCAGAAATAGAAGGGAAGGGCCAATCTAGAAAGTCGTAACTTTGGCTAAAGTAGTCTAGATAAAAGGCACGAATGTCCTCTTCTGCTCCATTTATGACTAAAGGAGAAAGTTGGATGCTAATGCCATAATGTTGCGGAAGTTCAGTATTTAGATGCTGGATAATTTCCTGAACTCGTTCGCAGCTAATCATAAGTTCCTGACACATTTGCTCAAGTGATTGTCCCTCTTTGAAAAATAGACAGTTCAAAAAAGAATAGGTTTCAGATTGTTTAAAAATCGCAATCCTAGGATCCAAGGTGTTTTGGAAGTCAAACTGCAATTGAATGGCTTTTTTTCTTGATTGTATCAGGAGGTTTGGAAATAATTGCTCGAGCTTTAAAAGGTGTTCTTGCAATTCTTCGATTGAACAATTCAGCTTCTCAGCCAAGACTGAAAGTTCTATCCAATCATGGTGCTTGATTAATTCTTCCAGTAACATTAGCAAATTCTGTTCTGTTTCAGAAAGCAAAATATCCATAATAAACCTCCATATATATTTATACATATATATTAAAAGAAAAACCTGGTAAAGTCAAGAAAAACAGCCTAGGATAAAATAGGGAAATCTGAATTTACTATATTTTTATTGGACTATTAAACTGAAAATGAAGTTTGCAAAGTAATAGTTGAATTCAATTTTTTATAGGAAAAAATTTACCAAAAATCTACAGAATCCCTTGAAAAATCTAGCTAAATAGGGTATAATATGAGTAATCATTTGTCGTAGGTT
>NZ_CAUQWY010000021.1:0-34279 GCF_963521865.1 uncultured Streptococcus sp. | reverse complement strand
AAAAAAGAAACCCAAATACAGAATTGTATTTGAATTTCTTAACTTAATGACATTGGTTCATTATTTAGTTTATTTATTAATAAGCCTATGAAATGGCATTATGTTGTAACGATTTGTATACACAGTATTTTTCTTTTCTTTTATTTTATTAGTATACATAAAATATTTGATCTACTAGGAATACTTTCTTTTATTTTTCTAATAGGTTTTGTATATATAAATCATAAGAAAATCAATACAGATTTAGGCACTATAAAAATCCAAATGTTAAAAAACGTACAGAGAAAAGATATAGAGTATTGGTGTACACTAGGTATTAATTTTCTGACTTATGTATTTATCTTCATCTTGTACATAAGTATTGAAAGTTATAAACAGTATTTTATTTTTGATCTAAAATGGTTAGTGAGTATATTGCTAGTTTATCGTCTAGTGTTTGATCTTATAAAGATTGCCCCATTCATTTCTTTCATCTATATTGTAATTCCAATAATAGTGCTTTCAGTTATTGGAATTAATGATTCGTTGTTAAATTGGACCTTTGTATCTCTAATATTAGTAACTATAGTTAATCATTTATTAACTAATGAAATTCAATATTTCCTATCTAAAAGAGAAAGAAAGATAGCATTTAAAGAACATTCACTAAATATTAGATTGTTTAGAATAAAATGTAAAATCTTATTATTTATCCCATTGTTATACTGTTCTTTATTGTTTTCAGAAATTATTTCAAAAAGCGAAATTTTTTTATATTTGATAAATCGGATGTCCAATACTAATCTTGAAATGGGTGAAAATTCATTACTATCTTTTTTTAATTTTTACACAATAGTAATAAAATTAATGTTTTTAACATTTTCAATAGTCATTTGGGGAGAATATAGCGACAGTATATTGAAGAAAATTGCCAGATTGTTAGTAATTAAAAAAAATAACAACTTTCACAATATTACCAATAGTCATAAACCTGATCATAGTATTTGGATTTTCTTTATACTGCTACTATCAGCTTCAATGGTAGTTTCTAGGTTATTGGAAACAGAGATGAGGTCGATATATAGAGGTAGCTATTATCTGGTAGTTAAGGATGAAGAAAAAAATTACAAAATAGATAATACTAAAAAAATATCTTTTCAAAATCAAAAAATTAATATTGAGGGGGATGAATTTTTTTATGACAATGCCAGTATGACTATAAAAGATAAAAATAAAGAAAAAGTGGGAGAAATAAATGGCTCAGTCTTAAGGGTTACAATTCAAGATAAGAATCAATGTTATGTTTTAGAAGACTCAGATGTCTATAAACAGTATAAAAATTAATTTTCAGAGAGCATTAGCTCTCTTTTTAATCACCTCATTTCTCTGTGATAACTTTTCCAAATCATCCTTGTTATCCTAATATCATCCATAGAAAATCAATTTTTGATTTTCTATGGGGGTTTGGGGGCGAAGCCACCAAGTTATCTTATCGTTAGCTGTCATAACTGGAAGGTTTTGATCAGCTGGAGATATGATTTTTGAGATATTGTGGACACAATATCTGAGCTCGCAAAGACCGAACAAGAAGCAAGTGAGGTCTTTAGGAAGCGTACTGACAATGTGAGGCAGCCTTACATTGTCAGACAAGTATAATGTTGAAAGGATGGTAAGATGGGAAAAGAAATTAAATTAATTCGTAAGCAATTTAGAATCACGAGACAAGAAGAAAAACAGTTAAAAGAAATGATGAGGGAACAAAAAGTGGATAGTTTCTCAGAATTTCTTCGTCAAAATTTATTGAAAAAGAATTATCAAGATAGAATTTTTGAAAGTTGGTTCTCCCTTTGGCAGTCTCAAAAGTTTGAACAGATTAGTCGAGATGTGTATGAAGTTCTGGTTGTCGCAAGAGAAAATCATCAAGTGACTCAAGAGCACGTCTCAATCTTATTGACTTGCGTTCAAGAATTGATTGCAGAAGTGAATCAAGTGCAGCCACTCAGTCGTGAGTTCCGTGAAAAATATATGGGTTAGGAGGATGTAATGGTTTATCGCTATCGTACCAATCTCAAAAAAGTGTTTCTAACTGATCCAGAATTATACCAATTGAATGAACGGATTGCTAAGAGCAATTGTCAAAATTTCTCAGTCTATGCTAGAAGAGTGTTACTGAATCCCAACATGTCATTTGTGTCAATTAACACGGACGCTTATGAGCAGTTGGTTTTTGAATTGAAGCGGATTGGAAATAACATCAATCAAATTGCGCGTGCGATTAATCAAAGCCATCTGATTTCTCAGGACCAATTACAAGAATTGAGTAAAGGAGTCGGAGAGTTAATTAAGGAAGTGGACAAAGAATTTCAAGTGGAGGTGAAAAGACTGAAGGAGTTTCATGGTAGTTACTAAACACTTTGCGACGCACGGAAAAAAATATCGTAGGCGTTTGATTAAATATATCCTCAATCCAGATAAAACAGATAATCTAAAATTAGTATCTGATTTTGGCATGAGTAATTACTTAGATTTTCCTAGCCATGCAGAAATGGTAGAAATGTACAATGTTAACTTTACTAATAACGACAAGTTGTACGAGTCCAGAAATGACCGACAAGAAAAACACCAACAAACTATTCATGCCCATCATCTCATCCAATCATTTTCTCCTGAAGATAATCTGACACCTGAAGAAATTAACCGCATTGGTTATGAGACCATGATGGAATTGACAGGAGGTCGTTTTAAGTTTATCGTAGCAACTCACACAGACAAAGATCATGTTCATAATCACATCCTAATCAACGCTATTGACCGCAATTCAGATAAAAAGTTGATATGGAACTATGCCTTGGAACGAAACCTCCGTATGATTTCAGACCGTATTTCTAAAATGGCTGGTGCAAAAATTATTGAGAAACGTTATTCCTATCGAGATTATAAAAAATATAAGGAATCTAGTCATAAATTTGAATTGAAACAACGTCTTTATTTTTTGATGCAGCAATCTAAATCGTTTGATGATTTTTTAGAGAAAGCAAAGCAGTTGCATGTTCAGATTGATTTTAGTCAAAAGCATAGCCGTTTTTTGATGACAGATAGAACGATGATAAAACCAATTCGAGGACGCCAACTCAGCAAACGAGATCTATATGATGAAGAATTTTTTAGAATGCATTTTGCTAAGCAAGAGATTGAAAGTCGTTTAGAATTTTTGTTGAACCGTGTCAATTCTTTAGAAGATTTAATGACAAAAGCAAAAGAATTGAATCTAACCATTGACTTAAAACAAAAAAATGTAACTTTTATCCTGGAAGAAGAGAATCAAAAGATAAGTTTGGGTCATCAAAAAATAAGTGATAAGAAATTATATGATGTCAAATTTTTTCAAGATTATTTTAAAAATAAGGAAGTCACTGCTTCAGAAGGATTAGAGAATTTACAGGCACAGTACCATGCTTTCCAAGAAGAACGAGATAAGGATAAAGTATCCACTGAAGAGATTGAGGAAGCCTTTGAGACATTTAAAGAAAAACGAGATACCGTTCGTGAATTTGAAGTGGAACTTGCAGAGAACCAAATAGCGAAGCTAGTTGATGAGGGCATTTATATCAAAGTGTCTTTTGGTATTAAGCAGAGTGGTCTCATTTTCATTCCCAATTATCAATTAGATATTCTGGAAGAAGAGAATCAAACAAAATATAAAATCTTTATACGTGAGACAACCTCATACTTTGTCTATAACAAAGAACATTCGGATAAGAATCAGTATGTCAAAGGACGAACATTGATAAGACAGCTAACCAACGATAGTCGAGTAATACCATACAGAAGACCTACAGTTAAGAGTCTACAGGAAAAGATTACTGAGATTAACATCTTCATTGAATTAACTGAAGCAGATAAGAAATACCAAGACATTAAAGATGAGTTAGTAAAAGAAATAGCAGAGATAGATATAAAACTAAATCAAATTAATGAAAAAATCGCCAACTTAAATAAGATGGCGGAAGTGCTTATCAATTTGAAGAGTGAAGATGTGAGCAGTCGAAAGCTTGCAAGATATGACTTTTTAAAATTAAATTTGCCAGAATCAATTACAGTAGAACAAGTAAGCGAAGAAATAAGAGCGTTTAAAGAGGAGCTAAATCATTATCTTTATGAGTATGAGAACTTAATAAAAAATTTAGAAATGTTTGTAAAAGTACTGAATGATAAGGATTTTGATAAAAAATTTAGTATAGAAATACTATTGGAATAACAAGAACTAATCCTATGGTGGTTAAAGATTAACTATCCTTGTGTCATTGATTAATATATTTGTCATAGTGCTCTTGGTACTGTGCTTTTATATTATGTTCTCCTAGAATTTCAAATACCTGAAGTGCTTGTTTCATCTTTTCGATTCCGTTCGCAAGATTGCACTTAAATTCAAAGTATCCACATGTATATAAGAAGACGGTTTGTTCATAATAGTTTAATTCATTATTTAGTAATTTTTTTATTTCTTTGATTAGAAAACTACAATTTTGAAATTCTTCTTTATCAATACTAACAATTAGGCAATTGATTGCCAATTGTGTAACAAGCCGTTTATTTGTCTTATTTAATGTTGAATAGATATAATTTTTTAACATTTCTATAGTTAATAGGAAAAAGGATTTATAATTAATTGTTCTTACACAGTTACCTAATAAGATAATTTCATAGTAACCCCAGTTTTCAACTTTAAAAAGATAATCTGTAAGCTGTAATAACTCCTCGTCCGAGGGGAGAAAATTTTTATTTGTTGTATAGAGAATCGATTTTACCATTGTCTTTTCATAAGGACCCAAGTTATAACTTGAAGAGTTTGATAGTAATTCAATAATACTATCAAAATTTTTTGTGGAGTAGTGTTTTCGAATATATTGCACCAAGTTAGCGAATGATCCAGTTCTAGTAGAATTATTGTCATGAAGAATAATAAATTCATCCAAAGTTATATGTAATTTATCTAAAATATTGATTAGTCGAATACAAGAGATTTCTGATTCTCCCCGTTCAAATCTAGAGATTTGAGATTTAGATAAATTACTATCAGCAATTGAACTTAAACTTATTTTCTTCCCTTTTCGAATTTTTCTGAGTGTTATACCAAGTTTTGATTTCATTTTTCCCATATTCCCAACAAAATTACAAGGATTTTTTATTTATTATACAATAAATAAAAAAATAAAGGGAGGTTCAGTATGAAAAAACTTTTAAAATTTACATCAATATTGTTATTGATTATGGATATTATCATTATAGTCGGAGGTTGATTCTTACTAATCTTATACGTAATTCTTAGAGGATATCTATTATGCAAGAAGTTATTATCACAAATAATAAAAGCTGGTTATTTAGTTCGTCTAAGAGACATAGAAGACACCTAAAAAGGGTTGTTACTTATTGCAAAGTTAGTTCCGATAGTGAGAATTAGAAAAACAGTTACGAATCTCAAGTAAGACACTACAAAGAATATATTTCTAAGCGTTCAGATTGCTAACTTGCAGATATTTATCATATAAAGGTATATTAGGAACAAAAGTAGGAAAAAGACAAGCTTTTAACGACTAATAAATGAAATGAAAACTGTTATATTTCACTGATTGCTGTCATATAAAACATATTTTTATGAGTGACGTATTTACTTTCATTGTATAATCACAATAGAAATACTATTTTAGTTTTACTAAAATCTAGAATATTTGAAAACTAATTGGCTTACTTATATATGAAAACATCCCTAATCTGCAACAAGGAGAGGAAGCAATGAAAAATTTAGGACAAATCTTAAAAAAAATTCGAGAAGCTAAGGGCCTCTCTCTTTATAATATTGCTAATGATGAGATTTCTACCTCTCAGTTATCTAGATTTGAAAATGGATATACAGATATTACTCTTAGTAAATTACTTTCAGTTTTAAAGACACTGGACGTATCTTTAGAAGAGTTTATGTATTTAGGGCGTGGTTTTCATAAGATGAGTAATTTCGAGGCAATTGATAAGATAAATAATTATTTTTATAAGAACAACAGCCCAGCCTTGAGAAGACTCCTAATTAATTGTATAGAAAAGGAAGAGGAGAAACTAAGTAAGAAATTAACAATAATTTTGATTAAGTTAAAGCTCCAAGAAATTGAGAAAGATAATATTGTGACTTCTGAAGAAATTGATTTTATATCAGACTATTTATTCAGCATAGATATCTGGGGTGAATATGAATTAGAGCTATTTTCCTCCACAATGGAAATTTTTTGCCAATCAAGTATTATGATATTAACGAAGGAAATGGTGAGGAGAACTGATTTTTATAAACATTTACCGACTCATAGAAGATTAATTACCAGCATGTTATTTAATGCTTTTAGCCTCAGCGTAGAAAGAAATAATATAGTTGATGCATCTTATTATAGAGAACAATTAGTCCAGTTATTTTTTGATGAAACAGAATTATATGAAAGATTAGTTTTTCACCTCATAGATAGTTGTTACAATTTTAAGATGACAAATGAATTGAGTAATATTTTAGAGATGAGAAAGTGTATTGGCTTTCTGAAAACCTTGGAAAGCATGAGTTTAGTAGATAGATGGGAAAAATATATTGAGAGAGTACTTAATAGTAACTAATTGCAAATTAGGGATAAAAACTATTAGACCAACTGCTAGTGATATAATAACATTAGGCAGTAGGTCTAATAGTTTTTATAATCAAGGAGGATTAATCATGAAGAAATTATTGAAGTTCTGGGAAGATGTTGTTTTAGTATAGAAATAAGTCTTGAAAAACTGGATTTGAAGAATTATTTTGATTAAACAATTTTTAGTTAGAGTTCTGTTAAGGAATTATAGTATTTAGAGTTACAAGTTTGAATATCGAAAAAGATATTCACTTGAACTGGGGTGGTTGTAATGAGTGTATTAGAGTTTATAAAACCTAGAAAAGATTCCGTATATACTCCATTGAATAGTATTAGGGTAAAGCTGACAGATAACTGTAATTGGAACTGCTGGTGGTGTCATAATGAAGGAACAGGTAGTAGGGAACAAAGATTAATAAAAAATATTGATTTTTTCAATGATAAATTTTTTAATGATTTTATTGATCTAACAGATTCCTTAAATATTACTGAGGTACATTTGACAGGTGGTGAGCCTAGTTTACATCCAGATATTGACTTAATTATTAAAAAATTGAAAGAATATAATTTTGTTGTTAAGATGACCTCAATTGGAGGTAAAAAGGAGGTTTTTGATAAGATAATATCTTCGGGAATAGATGGAATTAATTTTAGTTTACATGCGGTAGATACGGTTGAAATGTACAACACTCAAGTTAATCGTTCTAATAGATGGGTAGAGCAAAATCATCGGAAGTTAAAAGAACTAATAGAATATGTAAGTAGAAAAGGAGTTCCTGTAAAGATAAATACTGTTGTAGCCAGCTCTGAAGATTTCGGTAGAGCTTATGAAGTGATGAAGTGGGCTAGTAGCCGCAACATTGCCATAAGAATCTTAAACGAAGTTGAAAGCAATGAAAAATCTATTAGTGCGATTAGAAATTTTTTTGATTCGTTAAATGGTATTGAAATAAGTAGGAAATATATCAAAGGAAGTTCATCTGGAACTATTTTTTATAATGTTCCTAATATTGGTGAAGTGGGATTTAAAATACTGATTCCAAACTACTTGCACGATATGTGTAAATGTTGTAGAATTAGGGAAAAGGGCAGATGTGGTGAATATTTTTATGGAATACGATTAGAAAATTTGCTTGGTAATTACAATATTAGGCTTTGTGTCCATAAAACATCACCAGAAACTTACTATAGACTGAGTGAATTTAAAGAGACTTCAGCCTTTGAAGAATTGAGAGGTAAAATTAATGAATGAATTAGAAGTTAGATTTGAACTTAACGATGAGAGGGATTATAATAATGCTATTTCATATTTAGAAAAATCTTATAAATTTAAGTGTGAAAATAAGCAAGTTGATGAATATTTTAAAACAAAAGGAAGAGAATTTGAAAATGATGAGGTAGGTAGCTTTATTTACAGAATTCGTCAAGAAGCTGATGATAAGGCATGTGTTTTCACAAGAAAAGATACGATAAAACAAGGAATGTGGAGTGAAAGTGAAATAGAGTTGGAATCTGAAAAACTAGAATTTGTAAGGAATATCTTGCAAGATGGTTTTTCAAATATTTTCACAATAAGTAAATATAGAAAGACTTATCATGACGTATTAGAAAATAAAACGATTAATCTAGATAAGATTGATGGTCTTGGATTTTATCTTGAAATAGAGATTTTAGGAGATTTTTCAAAAGAAGATTATAATAATTTTTATGAGAAAATGTGCGGAGAGTTCTCGTTTTTAAATTCAAAAATAGAAACAAAGGGCTATGTCCAATTAATGAGAGAAAAAAATGGACGTAATTGAAATTATCAAACAGTTTTATTTTTATGGTCAAGAAAATGGATTTCGAAAACTACAAGAAGGTAAAGTTGTTAGACCTAGAGGGTCAGAGACTATCTTTAATATGTCTGCTATTTCAGAGCATATTAGTTTGTTTGATATGCTATCTGAAACTGGCTGCGTTGAAAAATATGTAACAAAACAGCTATCATATTTTTCAAATAAATTAGATGGCGTCGGTATTAATAGATTGACTAATCCGATGGAGGTTGGCTTATCATTTCTAGTTAAGAATTGCAAAGAACCGGAAGAGATGATTTATCATGCTTTAGCTTTTTTGCAAAGCATTGGTTTATTTACACACCGTATATATGTACGATGTGATAAAGAATTAGAGTTTCGCAGATGGTACATAAAAACAGGAATACCATCTGAAAATATATATGAATGGAAAAATATTGAGAAATTTCATATAGGAAAACAGAGACCTACAGGTAATTACTCTTACTTATATTACAAGTATCTTAATGGTGTAGTTCCGTTCGGAACAATTGCAACTATATATAGAGATGGAAACTACCATTTTGATGTAGTTTTTTATGCAGAACGTTTAGCAATGATTCTAGAAGAAAAAGAATCAATCTGGGGAATTTCCGAAATTAATTTTTTGTTGCCAGTTGTGTCATCATTGCCTATTGATTTTTTAAATGTTAATAGATTCGTTTTACTTTTTAGAGTTTTGGTTTTATTAATTCATGGTGGGATAGGAGAAATTTCAAATAAAAAACAGGGGTATTTTTTAAAAAAAATTATACGTGAATTAGCTTTTTTATTAGATTCAAAAACTATCTCCAATTTATCAAAGAAAAAATTAGTTGACTTATCTTCTAATCTTGTTCACAGTTTAGGTTATACTGATTTGAACATTCAGCAGAAGAGACAACTTGAGGAAAGTATAGAAAAAATAAATTATTTCTCTATTGATATAGCAAAGAGATTGAATAAAGTTGAAAACATGCTTAGGAATCAAGAGGTTAATTCAATTGATTTCAGAAAACTAAAAGGAGAATACGGAATATTTCCTGAATGGATAGTAGCAAAATATTCTGATATTCTCAAGGATAGAGGTATTCATATAGAAATAAAAAAACGGAATTCTATTCGAAGTTTAGCCTTAGGAAACGATAATAGACTAGTAGATATTGATGAACTATTAGGAGAAAAAAATGTCTAAAATACTTGTTATTGGTGGTTTCTCTGAAATACACAGAGCACTTAAAAAAAATAATTGTAAGTTAACATTGGTTTGTGAATCTTCGAAGATAAAACCATATTTTAAAGATCTTTATGATGAAGTTCTTGCCTTTAACAGTTTTAAAAATGAAGTTCAAATTATTGAAACAGTAAGTAAGGCTGTTGAATATTTAGGAGACTATCAATCGATAATTTGTATGTTTGAAAATTTACAAGCATTAGCATACAAAATAGCTGAAAAAACAAAGATACCTTTTAATATCAATGAAACTCAAATGATGGTTATAAATAATAAGTATGCATTGAGAACTTACTTGAAAAATTCATTCTTTGATAACGTTAACTGTGAAATGATTGAGAATAGAGATGATGTGATAAGATTTGTCAACAAAAATGGCACATCAATCTTAAAACCGATAGATGGTACTGGAAGTCGAGCAATCTATAAAGTTGATTCATCAAACGTGAAGGAAATAGTGAATCAAGTAGAGATTTCAGATGAAACGTTTATAATTGAAAAATTTATTGAAGGTGAAGAATTTAGTATAGAGGCTATAAGCGTAAATAGTCAGCATCATATTTATGGTATAACAAAAAAATTAAAAAATCTCGAAACATTTGTTGAGATTGGCCATATTGTACCTGCTAATATTTCGACTGATTTAGAAGATATAATTAACAACTATATGGGGAAACTATTATCAATTTTGAAGGTTACAAATGGTCCAACTCATACAGAGATAATTATCACAAACAATCAAGAGATTCATGTTGTCGAAACTCACTTTAGATTAGGTGGAGGTATGATTTCGGAATTATATAGAAATATTAGTATAAACCATAATCCTATAGAGATAGCAGCCCTATCATCTGCCCAACTTTTAAATGATTTTGATAATTTTGTCTTTTCTTCTAAATTTGTAGCTATTTATTTTGAGGAATTTGAAGGTGAAGTAATTAAAACAGTTACTTTAGATGATCACTATATTGAAAATCATAAGGATATTATCGCTACTGAATTATATGTTAAAGCGGGGGATAAGAGGAGAGAAATAGGTAGCTCAAATAGGATTGGTCATGTGATAAAAACTTCAAACGATTACAATGAGTTAATCTCAGGTAGAGAAAAGACATTGAATTCCTGTATTGAAGTACTGTATGAATAGTCAATTTTGGAGGTGAAATATGTCTGTAGTGATTATTGATCGTGAAGGTAAGTCTAAACATAATTATTTAAAATGGTTAAATGATTTTGACCAAGAGGTATATATCTTGGGCTATCTCGAAACGATAAATAGTTTTTCTTATGATAAGGCTATAGGTTTTCCTGAATTTGAGACCAACGGAAATGTTGAGCAATTTATTTATGAATTAAATAAAATCGATCCTGTTACAAAAATTTTAGCTTTTGAAGAAGGTAGTATTATTCGAGCTGCTTGTATACGAAAAAATTTGGGAATAAAAGGTCAAACACTTGAAGAAGCACTATTGTTTAGAGATAAATATCTAATGCGGAAAAAACTTTCTAAAGAAGGTTTTAAAATTCCTAAATTTAGAAAAGTAGATCACTTTATGGATGTTGTGTCTTTCTGTGAACAATTTGGGTATCCTGTGATTTTGAAACCAAGAAAAAAATGGGCTTCAAAAGGTGTTATCAAAATTGAGAATAAAGATTCGTTATCAGATGTTCTTTATAATATTTCGCTAGATGATTACTTGGTTGAAGAGTATGTGAGTGGACAGCTATATCATGTTGACGGATTTTTTAACGGTCAATCGATAGAGTTTTCTTGTTGTAGTATGTATGTCAAAAATTGTTTAGAAGCATTTGAAGAGGGATTTGGTCTTGGTTCAATAATGCTTGATATTGACTCGAATGAAGACAAGTTATTAAAAAATTATACTGCAGAGATTTTTAAAAAATTTGAAGTTGATTATAATACGATTTTTCATGCAGAAATATTTATTGATAAATCTGGTAATCCAATACTCTGTGAGATTGGAAGTAGGCTTGTAGGGGGTGAATATACAAAAAATATTATTAAATCATTCTCAATTAATTTGGATGAATATTTGGTAAAAAGAGAGTTAGGCATTCCTTATAATATAGGCAACACTTCAAGTGTTAGGCTTTCTGGGAAAGTATGGATACCGGCACAAAAGGGATATGTGAAGTCTATTCCAATATTGGATTTGGATGGGATTATAGAGATACAAATTAAACAATATGAAAATGTTCGCTTTGATGGATTACAGAAACAGATGGATTACTTATTAACTGTTAGCTTTTTTGGGAAGAATTTGGATGAACTTCTTCAAAAAGCAATGGATATAAAGAATTTTTATAGCAAGTCAATTGATTGGTCGGAAACTATTACTGATACATGGTTTACTACTTAGTAGTTAGAGTCTAATTTTTTATCTGCATAAGATTAAGAATATTACATTTTTAATAGATACGAGAGAATTTAGTTCAATTACTTGGTGAAGTTAGTTGGTAATACAGATATTTCATGATGGAGTTTTAAAAACTCCTATTTTTATAAAAATCAGATTCTATAAAAGTGGATAAATCAACATTTCCATCCTTAGAATTTTTGGGTTTTAAAGGCTCTTTTGAAGGAGTAATACTTTCAAAGTTATTTCATAGTTTCTTTCAACCATTATTTAAGGTGTCTTATAACACTAATAATGGTAATGATAGGTTGTAGATATACTTTTATTGTTAAACTATGATGAAATTAAATAGTGCCTTATACAAATTGTGGTAGCATTTAGACATTGCTAATGGAGGACCTGAAAAAGATAATATGAGGTAATATTAATGGAAAATAAAAAAACAAAGAATATAAGTTATCTTGTCATGAGTAAAGGGGTATCTAAAATCGGAGATATCATGTTTGACTTCGCTAATAATACCTTTCTGGCCGGACTAAATCCAACATCTTTATCGTTGGTTGCCATTTATCAATCATTAGAAAAGGTGATCGGGGTTCTATTCAATTTATTCGGTGGAGTCATTGCAGATAGTTTTAAGCGGAAAAAAATTATCATTGGAACAAATTTCTTATCTGGGATCGCTTGCATAGTTCTATCATTAATCTCTAAAGAACAATGGTTAGTTTATGCGATTGTTATCACAAATGTCATATTGGCTTTTATGAGCGCATTTTCAGGACCGTCCTACAAGGCTTTTACGAAAGAAGTCGTAAAAGAAGATAGTATTTCCAAACTAAATTCACTATTAGAAACAACGAGTACTGTAATAAAAGTAACGATTCCTATGGTAGCAATCTTCTTGTACAACATTCTAGGGGTACGGGGGGTGCTATTATTGGATGGATTATCCTTTCTAATGGCAGCTTTATTGATTTTATTTGTTACACCTGTGAATGAAGAAGTAGATACAAAGGAGGAAATGACAATAAATGGAGTCTTTAACGACTTAAAAGTAGGATTCAAGTATGTTTATAGCCATAAACCAATCTTTATTATTATCATTCTTTCTGCTTTGGTT
This sequence comes from uncultured Streptococcus sp., assembly GCF_963521865.1. Lineage (GTDB taxonomy): Bacteria > Bacillota > Bacilli > Lactobacillales > Streptococcaceae > Streptococcus. The sequence goes on along the minus strand of NZ_CAUQWY010000021.1, from coordinate 21,089 downwards.
AATTTTGTTCTAGCAGCCTATAATTTATTATTACCTTATAGTAGTCAAATGTTTGAAGGAATTTCAGATAGACTTTATGGAAGCTTTCTAACAGCGCAAGCAATTGGTGGTTTTTTGGGATCGATATTAAGTGGTTTTGTCAATAGATCTTTGTCAAGTAGACGTTTACTTCTCTTTTCAGCGTGTTCAGGCTTAATGTTAATGCTAACTGCACCGCTTTATTTTATATTCCATAACCTCATTATCCTAATTTTTTCTCCAGCGTTATTTAGTCTATTTCTTTCCATTTTTAATATCCAATTTTTCTCTATTGTTCAAAGAGATGTAGATAATGAGTTTCTTGGCAGAGTCTTTGGAATTATCTTTTCAGTAGCGATCCTTTTTATGCCACTAGGTACCGTTTTTTTCTCAGTAGTTTTAAATCCTAACAATACTTTTAATATTTTTATTATTGGTGTATCTATTACGGTATTATCGCTAATATTCAGCACGCTATTGAAGAGGTATGATAGAAGTTGATAGCTGATAAAAAATAGCTGATACAGAGAATTTAGAGCGCCTTTGGAATATATTTTTGGAAACATTTAATCAATCACAGTTGAATGTGAAGGGCAATCTGTTTTAGAAGAATACAATCAAGATACCATTATGCTATTACTTTAGTTCAGTTAAAATATTGAGAAGTATTACTTTTATTGAGAAAGCATCACAAAGGATTCCAATTAATTTTTAATGATTTTTCTAATCTAATTTTGTGGTTATTGACAAATAAAGTCTAGTTAATTGCTTTGGATCCATGGAGTGGTTTATATACATCTGTTAATGCAACGGATAATTTTATTGATAAGTAGGGGGTGGCTATTATTCAACCTTTAGGTTCTGAAAGTAAGAGATTCACATTAGAAATATCATGTTGACCATTTTTCAATTTGCTGGTTAGCAGTAATCTGAACATCATTAATTCCTTCCTTAACAAAATTATGCGACTTTTGTTACCGGATTACTGCTGATTTTTTAATAGCTTATAACATTTTTGTTTTTAGACGGTTAATAGATTTTGACCGTCTTTCTTAATATTGTCTTACCTATAATAGATATGCTTACGAGAAGTGTTTAATAAATTAACTTTAGTTCAAAATGTCCAATTTGGACACTTTGAGTGATTTCTTGGTTTTATATATTATACTTTTCTCAGGAGAAAGCTAGATGTACAGACGTTTGAGAGATTTGAGGGAAGATCACGATTTGACCCAAAAACAAATAGCTAAAATACTTTCGTTTACAAACTCAGCTTATGCTAAAATTGAACGGGGTGAGCATGCCTTGACGGCAGATGTATTGGAAACTCTCTCAAACTTTTACGATGTCAGTACAGATTATCTATTGGGATTGACAGATTTTCCTGATAAAATTCGCTTTAGAAAATAATCTCCTCAATTGCATAGAGTGTAAAAATGAGGAGATTTTTTATTTGTTCTTTGACAATTGAATAGTCCAAAATGGTACTTTCCTCATTTGTGGAACAGATTTGAATGGCTCGCCATGATAAGAGCGATTTTAAAACCATCAATAAAATAGAGCGATACTTTATATGCCATGATACAAATGATATACAATGATACTTCTGACCGTTCAGGCTGCCATCGTGAAAGAGCAGCAAGTGAAATTCTTATGATGACTTCATCAGTCATGCCGTGGAGGAGAAAATATTTTTTAGGAAGGATGATGACATGAATATAAAATATATATCTGTCGAAAATTTCATTGCAGAATGGGCCGATAAAAAAGGAATTCTAAAAAGATGGGATGGTTTAAATCAATATACATTGAACAGATGGATTAAAGAAATGCGAGAAAACAGAACATTTTCCATGTATGTAATTAACCCAACCCATAAACTTGTTTTCATTAATCTAGAAGGATTTGAAAGTTTCTTAAGATGGAAGCAAAAGCGGACAAAATAAGGAAGTCATGGTATAATATAGGGTAGTTATTTATTCTATACAACAATGATTTATTTCTTTTTAAGAGTTAAGAGGAATTAAATTATGTATTATGTAACTAAAACAAATTCAAAAGGGCAACCCTTATATCAAGTGGTTGAAAAGTACAAAGATCCACTAACAGGAAAGTGGAAATCAGTAACTGTAAGTTACACTAAGAATACCAGTAGGGCGAGAAAACAAGCTGAAAGAGAGGTTCTTGATAAAATAGATAGACTAACTACTTCATTTGAAAGTCAGTTTAGCCCTGAACTGATCACAACATTTGGAGAGTTAAAAGAAAATTGGTTTCAGACTTGGTGTGTCTCTGTTAAACCACAAACAATTCAGAGAGAACTACTGGTTATGAAGCGTCTTGGGAAAATTATAGGAGATGATTTTTTATTAGACAGGATTACTCCACTTCTGATGAAAAAAAGTCTCAATAAATATTTAGAAATGTATGATGCATCGCCTTCAACAATGACTCATATAAAAAGTACTTGTAATAAGATTTTTAATCATGGTGTGTTATATAATGTCATTAAGTTTTCTCCTATGACTGCGGTAAAACTAGATATTTCACTAGAGAAAAGGCGTAAAGCAAAAGAAAGACATGATTCTAAATTTCTAGAAATCCATGAATTACACGCATTTTTTGATGTATTACGCCAATGCAGAAATGCAAACTATTATGATCTTGCTATAGTATTGTTGCTTACAGGTATTCGAATTAGTGAAGCAGCATTTTTACCATCAGATATTGATTTTGAAAAAGGAATCTTGCATATTGATAAGGCACTTCAATATCATTGTTTAAAAGTTGAACAATTTCATTTTGATACAACTAAAACACTCAATTCAATTAGAGAAGTAGCTTTGCCTGAAGCTGCAAGCGAAGCTATTAAAAGGACAATACAGAGAAATAAAGAGTTTGATGCTTATATGGAGAAACATCCCTGTCCTGCTTTTACACATTCTGAAAGTGTATTTAGAACAGAATACGGCTCTCCAATAACATCAAGCACTTTTCGTCAAATTTTGAAACGAATAGAAGGAAAATTATTGACAAATTGTTTAAGTGACTATGGTTTTAAGTGGGTAAAACATGTTACTCCCCATTCGTTTAGGCATATGCATATTAGTTACCTTCAAAGTAATGAGATGCACATAGCAGTGAAAGATATTATGACTAGAGTAGGACACGCTAACTTTGAGACAACAATGGGCTATACACATAATATAAATCGTTCACAAGAAAATACTGTAAAAGCCTTAAATCAATTTGTAGAAAATCACAATTTCCATTTTGAAGAATTGAAAAGTTATACCTGTAAATATTCCAGAATGATTGAAAAATTCATTGAAACTAGTGATAATAGCAATAAAGTAGAATTAAGTGTTGATGAGTTCAAAGACTTGTTACATCTTAGTCCACGTTATTCACCTAAAAATATTGTTTCAAATTTACTATTAAAAATCAAAAAAGATATTGTCAAATACCACCCACAGTTTGATATAAAGATTGTGAAATCAAGTGAGAATCAAATCAGAGGTTTTTCCATTGCATGGTAGTTTTGGTGTTCGCTTGGTGTTTAGACAATAGTAAAATAAAATAGGGGCTCTAAACCCTTGCTACGAAAGGAAAAAAACTCAATGGCTACTATTCAATGGTTTCCTGGTCACATGTCTAAGGCTCGTCGACAGGTGCAGGAAAATTTAAAATTTGTTGATTTTGTGACGATTTTAGTGGATGCACGCTTACCTCTATCTAGTCAAAATCCTATGTTGACCAAAATTGTTGGTGACAAACCAAAACTCTTGATTTTAAACAAGGCAGACTTGGCTGATCCATCAATAACCAAGGAATGGCGTCAGTATTTTGAATCAAAAGGAATCCAGACTCTAGCTATCAACTCCAAAGAACAAGTAACTGTAAAAGTTGTAACAGATGCGGCCAAAAAACTCATGGCTGATAAGATTGCTCGCCAGAGAGAACGTGGGATTAAAATCGAAACCTTGCGTACCATGATTATCGGGATTCCAAATGCTGGTAAATCCACTCTAATGAATCGTTTGGCTGGTAAGAAAATTGCAGTTGTCGGTAACAAACCAGGGGTTACAAAGGGACAACAATGGCTCAAAACTAATAAGGACCTTGAAATCCTAGACACACCGGGGATTCTTTGGCCTAAGTTTGAAGATGAAACTGTTGCTCTTAAATTAGCCTTGACTGGAGCTATCAAAGACCAGTTGCTTCCTATGGATGAGGTAACTATTTTTGGTCTCAATTATTTCAAAGAACATTATCCAGAAATGTTGGCTGAACGCTTTAAACAAATGAAAATTGAGGAAGAAGCGCCTGTTATTATTATGGACATGACCCGTGCCCTCGGTTTCCGTGATGACTATGACCGTTTCTACAGTCTCTTTGTGAAGGAAGTCCGCGACGGCAAACTCGGTAACTATACCTTAGATACATTGGAAGACCTCGATGGCGACGATTAAAGAAATCAAAGAACTCCTTGCTACGGTCAAGGAGTTAGAAAGCCCTGTTTTTTTAGAACTTGAAAAGGATAATCGCTCTGGGGTTCAAAAAGAAATTAGCAAGCGTAAAAAAGCCATTCAGGCAGAATTGGATGAGGATCTTCGTTTGGAATCCATGCTTTCCTATGAAAAAGAACTTTACAAGCAAGGATTGACCTTGATAGCAGGTGTTGACGAGGTTGGCCGTGGTCCTCTGGCTGGACCTGTAGTCGCTGCAACTGTTATTTTACCTCAAAATTGTAAGATTAAAGGCCTAAATGACAGCAAGAAAATTCCTAAAAAGAAACATCTGGAGATTTTCCAAGCTGTCCAAGACCAAGCCTTGTCAATCGGGATTGGTATCATGGATAATCAGGTCATCGACCAAGTCAATATCTATGAAGCAACCAAACTGGCCATGCAGGAAGCTATCTCCCAGCTCAGTCCTCAACCTGAGCATCTCTTGATAGATGCTATGAAACTGGATTTACCAATTTCACAAACCTCTATCATCAAGGGTGATGCTAATTCTCTCTCGATCGCAGCAGCTTCTATAGTAGCCAAGGTGACACGTGATGAATTGATGAATGACTACGATCAGCAGTTCCCTGGCTATGATTTTACTGCTAATGCAGGATATGGAACAGCTAAACATCTGGAAGGCCTCACAAAACTAGGAGTTACACCGATTCACCGAACCAGTTTTGAACCCATTAAATCGCTGGTTTCAGGAGAAAAAGAAAGTTAAGTTAGAAGGAATGATTATGGAGGAACAGTCAGAAACACTCAGTTCCAAGAAAGAATTTGCCTTTGCCTCGAGTACCATATTATCCCAAGTTGGACGAGGAATCATTGTTGGTCTAGTTGTTGGAATTATCGTTGGATCCTTTCGTTTCTTAATTGAAAAAGGTTTCCACCTGACACAAGGACTTTATCAAGATCAAGCGCACCTAGTTCGCAATCTTTTTCTACTGGTTTTGTTTTATGTACTCATCTGTTGGCTCAGTGCTAAACTAATACGGTCAGAAAAAGATATCAAAGGCTCAGGAATTCCTCAAGTTGAAGCCGAATTAAAGGGACTCATGACTCTCAACTGGTGGGGCGTTCTTTGGAAAAAATATGTGCTAGGTATTCTTGCTATTGCAAGTGGACTTATGCTGGGGCGTGAAGGACCAAGTATTCAACTTGGAGCGGTTGGTGGAAAAGGTATTGCCAAGTGGCTCAAATCTAGTCCAGTAGAGGAACGCTCCCTGATTGCTAGTGGTGCAGCCGCAGGATTAGCCGCAGCATTTAACGCTCCAATAGCAGGTCTCCTCTTTGTTGTAGAAGAAGTCTATCATCATTTTTCGCGCTTTTTCTGGGTTTCTACCTTGGCTGCTAGTCTCGTAGCAAACTTTGTTTCTCTGCTCATATTTGGCCTAACACCCGTACTGGATATGCCAGACAACATCCCACTCATGACCCTGGATCAGTATTGGATTTACCTCCTTATGGGAGTTTTTCTTGGACTTTCTGGTTTTCTCTATGAAAAAGCTGTACTCAATGTCGGTAGAGTTTATGACTGGCTTGGTCAAAAAATCCATTTGGATAGAGCTTATTATCCAATTCTAGCTTTCTTTCTCATCATACCAGTTGGAATTTTCTTACCCCAAATCCTTGGTGGTGGAAACCAGCTGGTTCTTTCCCTAACTGAGCAAGATTTTAGTTTCCAAGTTCTATTAGCTTACTTTTTGATTCGCTTTGTTTGGAGCATGATTAGCTATGGAAGTGGCCTTCCAGGAGGAATTTTCCTACCAATTTTGGCGCTAGGTTCCTTGCTTGGTGCCCTAGTTGGTGTTATTTGTGTCAATCTTGGGCTTGTCAGTCAAGAGCAATTCCCTATATTTGTCATTCTAGGAATGAGCGGCTATTTTGGAGCCATTTCTAAGGCTCCCTTAACTGCTATGATACTCGTAACTGAGATGGTAGGAGATATTCGCAACCTCATGCCACTTGGATTAGTAACCTTGGTCGCCTACATCATCATGGATTTACTCAAGGGTGCACCAGTATATGAGGCTATGTTGGAAAAAATGCTGCCAGAAGAAGCGACAGATGAAGGAGAAGTCACTCTCATTGAAATCCCTGTTTCAGATAAAATAGCAGGTAAACAGGTTCATGAACTCAACTTACCACATAATATCCTCATCACAACCCAAGTCCATAATGGCAAGAGCCAAACCGTTAACGGTTCAACCAGAATGTATCTCGGTGATATGATTCATTTAGTTATTCCAAAAAGTGAAATTGGGAAAGTCAAAGATTTGTTGTTGTAGAATTTTTACATAATTTATGTTATGTAAAAATAAACTTCTTAATTAAATATATTAGAAAACCGATTCTCAGCAATGAGATCGGTTATTTTTTACAGATAAGATATTTCACATACAAATAATTGAACTTTGGTAAAAATAAGACTATAATCAAGTTAGAAATGATAAAGCATAAAGCTAGAAAGGAGTTTACTGTATCAAATCTGTACAGTAAGATTAAAATCATGAAAAAGAGAACAATAGCAATTATACAATGTATTTTGTATCTCATAGCTCCTTATATAGCTCTTCAGTTATGTAGAATGAACAAAAGTTTCGTTACTGATAATCTCTTTTTTATTTTCCTTATTCTACTGACTATTTCATTCTGGTTTAGTATTTGGAAGCTAGAAAAAGCACTAGCTAATGATTCACAATAGTACAACTCCAAAGATTTAGATCCATTTTACGCAAAAACTGGAAATTTTTGTACTTTTCCCTATACAATAGATAAACCCTTGATACGACTGAGTTTAAGGAGTAATGTACAAAATCATCCCCTTTTAAACCCAATGTAAGCCTTAAAACCTTGATTTAACAAGGTTTTAAGTTTTAGTAAAGTATATTCTCACTAATTTAGCTATTTTTGTTCCAAAAAAAATTTTTAGTTATTTTGTTCGTTTTACACAGGTATAAGTCTTTTTTAAAAATCTCTATATCATCTTTCCGAAAAACTATAATTTTCTTGAAAAATATATAGGTCTATGCTATACTACTAGTAGACTTACTTATGGAGAAAATACATGAAACGTGAGATTTTACTGGAACGAATCGACAAACTAAAACAAATCATGCCCTGGTATGTTCTGGAATACTACCAATCTAAGCTGGCTGTACCTTACAGTTTTACAACCCTGTACGAATACCTCAAGGAATATGATCGATTTTTCAGCTGGGTTTTGGAGTCTGGCATTTCAAACGCAGATAAAATATCTGATATTTCTTTATCTGTCTTGGAAAATATGTCTAAGAAAGACATGGAATCCTTTATCCTTTACCTACGTGAACGTCCTTTGCTGAATGCTAATACAACCAAGCAAGGAGTTTCTCAGACAACCATCAATCGGACTTTGTCAGCACTTTCTAGTCTTTATAAGTATTTGACTGAGGAAGTTGAAAACGATCAGGGAGAGCCTTATTTTTATCGTAATGTAATGAAGAAAGTTTCAACAAAGAAAAAGAAAGAAACACTTGCTGCCAGAGCTGAAAACATCAAGCAAAAACTCTTTTTAGGTGATGAAACAGAAGGTTTTCTAACTTATATTGACCAAGAGTATCCACAACAACTTTCAAATCGCGCTCTCTCATCATTCAACAAAAATAAAGAACGTGATTTGGCCATCATTGCCCTTCTCTTGGCGTCTGGTGTCCGCTTATCTGAAGCTGTTAATCTGGATCTAAGAGATCTCAATCTAAAAATGATGGTTATCGATGTCACTCGAAAAGGGGGTAAACGTGACTCGGTCAATGTCGCTGCTTTTGCAAAACCTTATCTAGAAAATTATCTGGCCATTCGAAATCAACGCTATAAGACGGAAAAAACAGATACAGCCCTTTTTTTGACACTCTATCGAGGTGTTCCCAATCGTATCGATGCTTCCAGCGTTGAAAAAATGGTTGCTAAATACTCTGAGGACTTCAAAGTCCGTGTAACACCCCATAAACTGCGCCATACGCTAGCAACTAGACTCTATGATGCCACTAAATCGCAAGTTTTGGTCAGCCATCAGCTAGGACATGCCAGTACACAAGTCACTGACCTCTATACCCATATCGTCAACGATGAACAAAAGAATGCTCTGGATAGTTTATAAATTACATAAAATAAATTATGTAAATTAAAAACTCATAAAAAGAAGCTGGTCCTACAACCAACTTCTTTTTGATTTATCCAACTACCGCTTCAGCGATTTCTTCACGGCTAATACCAGCGAAGTAGCGTGTAATATCAATAGTTTCTAGAGCTTTAAGTACATCTTCGCGTTCATATTTCACTCCACGAAGGACATCTTCTACTGCAGCAACGTCTTCAATACCAAAGAAGTCACCGTAAATCTTGATGTCTTGGATTTTTGATTCGAGAACATTAGCAAAAACTTCCACCTTACCACTAGTGAATTTGGTTCCACGACGGACGTTAAATTCAGGTGATTTACCGTAGTTCCAGTCCCAAGTACCAAACTTGGTATCCTTGATACGGTTAATTTCAGCTAATTCTTCCTCAGAAAAAACGTATTCTGTCATCTCTGGATACTCTTTTTTCATGTATTCCAAGAGTAAGTCACGGAATTCTTTAACTGTAATTTTTTCTGGCAATTCATTGACAATATTGGTTACACGGGCACGGACCGATTTCACACCTTTTGATTCAAATTTGTCCTTTGAAACCTTGAGGGCATTAGCAAGAACTGATAAATCAACGTCAAAGAGCAAGCAACCGTGGTGCATGATACGGCCATTGATATAGGCTTGGGCATTGCCACAGAACTTCTTACCATCAATCTCAAGGTCATTACGACCTGTGAATTCAGCTTTAACCCCAAGTTGAGCCAAAGTATTGATAACTGGAGTTGAGAAGCTCTTGAAGTCAAAAGCCTTGTTTTCATCTTCTTTTGAGATGATCGTATAGTTTAGGTTATTTAAATCGTGGTAAACAGCTCCACCACCGCTGATACGGCGGACCACCTCAATACCATTTTCGCGAACATAATCACGGTTGATTTCTTCGATGGTATTCTGGTGACGACCAACAATGATAGATGGCTTGTTGATCCAAAGTAGGAAGATTTGATCCTCATCCAAAAGATGTTTAAAGGCATATTCTTCCAAGGCGATATTAAAAGCAGTGTCGTTTGAATGATTGATAATGTATTTCATGAGATACCTTCTTATACGATAGAGACTGGAATAACCTTCCAGTCTAATCTATCTTCGTTTTATTTTTTCTTAGGTGAATGGATAGCCATTCCTAGAACATCCGCAAATGCTTCGTACATCACTTCAGAGTAGGTTGGGTGTCCGTGGATAGTCTTCAGCATTTCTTCAACAGTAATTTCCATTTCGATAATGCTCGATGCTTCATTGATCAATTCTGCAGCTGCAGGACCTATGATATGAACACCAAGGATTTCTCCGTATTTCTTATCTGCAATGACTTTTACGAAACCTTGAGCAGTATCCGATGCAATAGCACGACCATTAGCAGCAAAGTTGAACTTACCGATAGCAACATCGTATTTCTCACGGGCTTGTTCTTCTGTCAAACCTACTGCTGCTACTTCAGGAAGAGTGTAGATGGCTGCAGGAGTCAAATTCAACTTGGCAACAGCATGATTTCCTTTAAGAGCATTTTCAGCAGCAACTTCACCCATACGGAAGGCTGCGTGCGCTAACATCTTAGTACCATTAATATCACCTGGTGCGTAAATACCTGGAACAGAAGTTTCCATGTATTCGTTGACCTTGATACGACCACGATCCAATTCAAACTCAACCTCTCCAATACCTTCAAGGTCTGGCACACGACCGATTGAAAGAAGAGCTTTGCTTGCGATGATATCGTCTTTTCCTTCAACCTTGATACGAAGTTGACCATTTTCCTCGATGATTTCTTGCAGTTTAGTACCAGTCAAGATGGTCATACCTTTACGCTCAAGGATCAAGCGAAGATTCTTAGACACTTCTGCATCCATAGCTGGCACGATACGGTCCATCATTTCGATAACAGTTACTTTTGAACCAAATGTCATGAAGGCCTGACCAAGTTCGATACCGACAACACCACCACCGATGATAACAAGGCTTTCTGGTACTTCGTTCATTTCAAGAATGTCATCACTAGTCATGACAAGTGGAGATTCCATACCAGGGACGTTGATCTTGCTGACTTTTGAACCACCAGCAAGGATAATTTTCTTAGTTTCAAGCAATTCAGAACCATTTACCAAGACATTCTTATCTTTAGTGATGGTACCAATACCTTTATGAACAGTAACTCCGTAGCTACGAAGCAAACCTGCAACTCCTCCAACTAAAGTATTGACAACCTTAGACTTAGTTTCAAGGAGTTTGTCCATATCTACAGTGAAGTTTGGATTTTCGATTACGATACCACGATTTGCAGCATGACCAATGTTTTCGATAATTTCAGCGTTGTGAAGATAGGTCTTAGTTGGAATACAACCACGGTTCAAGCAGGTTCCACCAAGTTCAGATTTCTCAACAAGGGCAACCTTACCGCCTAGTTGGGCAGCTTTAATGGCTGCAACATAACCAGCAGGACCTCCACCAATCACAACGATATCAAAAGCATCATCGCTCTTACCACCATCGTTTGAGGCACTTGCTGCAGGTGAAGGGCTAGCTTCTGACGCTGCGGCTCCAGCTGTTGGGATATTTTCTCCTTCTTCACCAAGGTAACCGATAACTTCCGTTACAGGAACAGTTTCACCATCTCCTTTGAGAATGGCAATCAAATAACCATCTTCTTCGGCTTCCAATTCCATGCTGACTTTGTCAGTCATGATTTCCAAAAGGATTTCTCCTTCTTTTACAAATTCTCCGACTTTTTTATTCCATTGGACGATTTGTCCTTCTGTCATATCCACGCCGGCTTTTGGCATAATTACTTCTAAGGCCATGTCTTCCTTCCTTTATCTATATCTTTAAAATGAATACTCTTGCTCTTAAATCAACATTGAGATTGGATTTTCAATCAACTCTTTCAAGTCTTTCATAAACTTAGCACCAGCCATACCATCTACGACACGGTGGTCAATGGTTAAACCAAGACTCATGATTGGGCGAATCACAATTTCACCATTGACGACAACTGGCTTCTCAATTGTCGAACTCACACCAAGGATAGCTGAGTTTGGTTGGTTGATGATAGGACCAAAGGACTGAACGCCAAACATTCCCAAATTACTGATTGTGAAGGTTGAATTTTGCAACTCACTTGGAGCCAATTTACCATCCAAGGTACGGCCAATAACATCCTTAAAGGCTACAACCAGTTCTGAAAGACTCATCTTCTCAGCATTGTAAACAACAGGTGTCATCAATCCATTATCCATCCCAACTGCCATGGCAAGATTGACATAGTTGTGAGTGATAATGGTCTTGCCGTCTTCTGTCAATGAAGCGTTGATGTAAGGATGCTTCATCAAGGTTTTTACAACAGCAAGTGAAAGAAGGTCTGTTACAGTAGTCTTCTTCCCAGTTGCTTCCATGATTGGCTCAAGAACCTTCTTACGAAGAGCCAACATTTCAGTCATATCGACATCGTAGTTGAGTGTGAAGGTTGGCGCAGTTAGGTAAGATTCGACCATACGTTGGGCGATAACCTTACGCATTGGTGTCATTGGAATACGCTCAATCTCACCATAAGGAGTGATAGTATCAGGAATCTCTTCCACTTTTTCGATTTGAGCAGGAGACTTGATGGTGTCGTTTTCGATATTTTCAGGAAGCAAGGCCAAGACATCCTTCTTCATGATCTTACCACGATGACCTGTTCCTTGGATTTCCTGCCAAGCAATATTATGTTCGAGGGCAATTCGTTTTGCAAGTGGCGAAATGCGAACCACGTTTGTGTCTTTATAAGTTTCCACGTCTTCTTTGTGGACACGACCGTTTGCACCTGAGCCAGAAACGTCGTAGAGGTTGATCCCTAAATCATCCGCTAACTTTCTAGCTGCAGGAGTCGCTCTTAGCTTGTCATCAGCCATGACCTCTCCAATTCTATTTATGATACAAAGGGCGTCAAAAGCGACTGAAAAATAGGAAATCGACGATGGCTTCGATGAAGCCAAGGAGATTTATCTTTTTTCCAAGCTTTTAGCCCGTGTTCGAATATAAGATATTAAGGACTCAGAGGGCAATGAAAAAATAGGAAATTGACGATGTGTTCGATGAACACAAGAAAATCTATCTTTTTTTCGCAGACCTCCGTCCGAATTCAATTAAATGATACTAAGGGCGTCAAAAGTCAAAGTGAAAATAGGAAACTTGACGAAGAAACTTTAGTTTCTAGGAAAGTTTATCTTTTTCACACAGACTTTAGCCCGAGTTCAATTATATAATGCAAAGGGCGTTTAAAAGCGACCGAAAAATAGGAAATCAACGTAGACTTCGATGAAGTCAAGGAGATTTATCTTTTTTCCGAGTTTTTAGCCCGTGTTCAACTCTACAAGCAACTTGGATACAAAACGTATCTCAAATTACTACGGTTGCCACTATCAAGTAACCAACCATGTAGACTTACTAAATCCTTTGTCGGTTATTATCGAACCAACTCTTCTTATGACAGATAACAAGTATTTTACATAACTTATCTTATGTAATTCTATTCTTTGTTATAAGTTTTACGGATAGCATCTTTGATGCTTTCAACTGTTGGAATCATTGCATTTTCTAGGTTTTGCGCGTAAGGCATTGGCACATCTTCTCCTGCACAACGGCGGATTGGTGCATCTAGATAGTCAAATGCTTCTGATTCTGAAATAATAGCTGAAATTTCACCGATATAGCCACTTGTTTTGTGGGCATCGTTGACCAGAACAACCTTACCAGTCTTCTTCACTGAGTTGATAATGATATCCTTATCAAGCGGAACAAGGGTACGTGGGTCAACAATTTCAACTGAAATTCCTTCTTCTGCTAATTCTTCAGCAGCTTGAACCACACGGCGCAGCATTTTTCCGTAAGTAACAACTGTTACATCCGTTCCTTCGCGTTTGATTTCCCCAACACCAAGTGGAATCGTGTAGTCTGGATCAACTGGCACTTCACCTTTTTGGTTAAATTCTGACTTGTACTCAAGAATAATAACTGGGTTGTTATCACGGATAGAAGACTTAAGCAATCCTTTCATGTCCGCAGGTGTACCTGGTGCCACAACCTTAAGACCAGGAATATGAGTAAACCAAGACTCTAGTGATTGCGAGTGCTGGGCTGCAGAACCAACTCCGTTACCTGCTGCACAACGGACAGTCATTGGGACCTGACCCTTACCACCAAACATATAACGTGTTTTAGCAGCTTGGTTAACGATATTGTCCATGGCAATGACCGAGAAGTCCATAAAGGTCATATCGACAATTGGACGAAGTCCTGTCATGGCTGCTCCTGCTGCTGCTCCTGAAATGGCAGCTTCAGAAATCGGACAATCACGAACACGTTCTGGACCAAATTCTTCAAGCATTCCAACAGAAGTTCCGAAGTCTCCTCCGAAGACACCGACATCTTCTCCCATCAAGAACACATTTTCATCGCGACGCATTTCCTCAGACATAGCAAGGATAATGGTGTCACGGAAGGACATTGTTTTTGTTTCCATTTTATCTCATTCTCCTTAGTCTGCGTAAATATCTTCAAAGGCTGATTCAAGTGGTGGGAATGGACTTTCCTCTGCAAATTTAACAGAAGCTTCTACTGCTTCCTTGACTTGGGCTTGGATTTCTTCCAATTCTTCGGCACTTGCAATGTTATTTTCAATAAGGTAATTGCGGAGGTTTTCGATCGGGTCTTTTTGTTTCCACAACTCGACTTCTTCACGCGTACGATATTTACCAGGGTCAGATGATGAGTGACCAAGCCAGCGATATGTTACACTTTCAATCAAGACAGGGCCATTGCCACCACGAACATGGTCTACAGCCTTCTTAAATCCTTCATAGACGTCGATGACATTGTTTCCATCTTCGATAAACATTCCAGGAATTCCATATGCCGCACTACGTTGATGGATATGTTCTACATTGGTCATTTTCTTGATATCCGCAGAAATACCGTAACCGTTGTTAATGCAATAGAAAATGACTGGCAGCTTCCAGATAGAAGCCATGTTGACTGCTTCGTGGAAAACACCTTCGTTGGTCGCACCATCTCCAAAGAAGCAGACAACGATTTTTCCAGTATTTTGCATCTGCTGACTGAGGGCTGCACCGACAGCGATTCCCATACCACCACCTACGATACCATTGGCACCAAGGTTACCAGAATCAAGGTCGGCGATATGCATAGAACCACCTTTACCTTTACAGGTTCCAGTGTATTTTCCAAGGATTTCAGCCATCATTCCGTTGAGGTCAATCCCTTTGGCAATAGCTTGTCCATGACCACGGTGGTTTGATGTGATCAAATCATCTGGATTGAGAGACAACATAGCACCCACGTTAGCTGCCTCTTCTCCAACAGAAAAGTGCGTCATTCCTGGCACTTTCCCTTTCTTTACTAATTGCGCAATTTTTAAGTCCATACGACGGATTTCTTCCATCTTGCGGAACATTTCTAGCAAAAGATTTTTATCTAAAGTTGACATCTTCTTGCCTTTCTAACTTTCTTCTTACCTTACTATTTTACCGTTTTTGGAAAATACTGTCAAAGTTTTTCTAAAGAAAATTTCACAAAATAAAAAAGAAAACCCAATTAGAACAAGGGATTTTCTTATCAAAAATATTTTTTCACAAACTTTTTATCATTTGGATTTTTCTAAAAATTCAAATCTCTTCATAATCACAGTTAAACGCCAACGGTAGAGCGCCCCACTAACAATTAGACTAATAATCAAACCGATCCAGTAAGAATAAGCTCCAAAATCTGTGAGGGAATCAAATACCATAGCTACTGGTATTGCTACACCCCAATAACCAACCAAACCAAGGTAAAAAGGAATAACTGTATCCTTATACCCCCGCAAAATTCCCTGAAGAGGTGCCGCAAAGGTATCTGCTAACTGGAAGAAAAGACTATAAGTCAAAAAACGCGCTGTCAAATCGATAAATTCTGAGTCGTTACCATAAAGACTAGCCACATTTCCCCTAAAAATGTAAAGGAAGGTTAAGGTGAAGGCCGCAAAAATGAGAGCTGCCCATCTTCCTAGACCAATATAGGTTTTCGCATCATCAAATCGCTTGGCTCCAACTTCATAGGAAACGACAATAGCCATAGCAGATGAGATACTCATAGGAAAGGCGTACATAAGACTTGAAAAGTTCATGGCTGACTGGTGACTAGCGATAATCAAGGACGAGAACTTAGCCATAATCAAACCAACCACGGAAAAGATAGCCACTTCCGCAAAGACAGTTCCTCCAATAGGAAGACCTAAACGAACTCCTTCCTTAATTTTATCCATATTAAGTGGAATTCGTTTCTCAAGGTGTAAGGCTTTAAGCTTCTCCTGTCTAAATAAAACCAGAACAGAAATCCCCAGCAAGACCCAGTAGGCCAAGGATGTTCCTAAACCAGCACCAGCCCCTCCCAGTTCTGGAACTCCAAAGGCACCGTAAATCAAGAGGTAGTTAAATCCACTATTCAAGGGAAGCAACAAAAGCATGAGATACATGGACAGTTTGGTCAACCCCAACGAATCCAGCAAAGAACGAATGACACTAAAAAGCAATAAGGGGATAATTCCGATAGATAAAAACCAAAGATAGCGAACCGCTACTGCTGCCACTTGTGCCTCTAGTCCAATATGATTCAAGATTGGTGGTGCCAAGAAAAGTACCATCCCCAGCAAGACTGTAGATAGGCCCAAGGCCAAATAAATAAATTGGTAAAAATCAGACGCAACTTCTTCCTTTTTTCCTCGACCAAGATGGTGGCCAATGATGGGCACCAAGGCTGACACAATCCCTGTCAGGAATGTAAAGAAGGGGTTCCAGATACTGGTTGCCATAGACACACCAGCCAAGTCTATGGTATTGTATTGACCTGTCATAGTCGTATCAACAAAGGAGGCAGAATAATTTGCAAATTGATAAATCAGGATAGGGAAAAATATCTTTAAAAATAAGATAAACTTGTCTTTGAAATGATGGGTTTGGTACATATAGGCTCTCTATTCTTTTTATTTACAGAGCAGACTCCCACCTAGTTTTGATAGACGATTTGTCCCTTACAGATGGTATATTTAACCTGCCCTTTCAAGGTTTCACCGATGAATGGTGAATTAGCTGCTTTGGAAGCAAAATGGGAGTCCACAAGGCGGTCAGCCTTAGCATCAAAAATAGTGATGTCCGCTGGACCATTCTCAGCCAAGTAACCTGCTTCAAAATTGTAAAGCTTGGCTGGGTTGTATGTCATCTTTTCGAGTAATTCCATCAAGCTCAACTCACCAGCTTCCACCAAATAGGTCAATCCGAGAGATAGAGATGTTTCTAAGCCAGTCATGCCAGATGGTGCTTTGGTAATATCCTCAATATTTTTTTCATCCGCATGGTGAGGAGCGTGGTCTGTCGCAATAACTGTGATGACACCTGACTTGAGACCTTGAATTACGGCACGACGATCTGATTCCAAACGAAGTGGAGGATTCATCTTAGCATTACTACCATGTGTCAAAAGGAGCGCTTCGGTCTTAGAAAAATGCTGTGGCGCTACTTCTGCTGTGACTTGCGCACCTAACCCTTGAGCAAACTCCACTACTTTAACACTTTCTTCTTTAGACAAATGCTGAATATGAACATGGGCCTTAGTTGCATAGGCAATCATGACATCACGCGCCATCATAGCATACTCAGCCACCCCAGTAGCACCACAGATATGGAAATGTTCTTTAGCAATATTTTCGTTAAAGCCAAGAACACCGTTCAAACCTGGATCTTCCTCATGAAGACTAATAAAGGTATTAAGCTTTTTGGCTTCCTCCATGGCTTCCTTAACAACTTTACTGCTTTCAAGCGGAATCCCGTCATCTGAGAAACCAACTGCACCTGATTCTAAAAGCGCCTGAAAGTCAGTCAAATCTTGCCCATTAAAATTCTTAGTAATGGTCGCAACCGTCTTAACATGAATCTTCTCTTTGGCAGCTGACTGGAGAACTTCTTGCAAAGTCTCTACGTCTGAAATAGTTGGACTAGTATTAGCCATCATGACAACCGTTGTAAAACCACCTGCAGCGGCTGCTAGGGCACCAGTATGAATATCTTCCTTGTGGGTTTGACCAGGTTCACGGAAATGAACATGAATATCAACCAAACCAGGAGCAACTACAAGACCTGTAGCATATATGATTTCTGCTCCTTCTTCCTTGATCTCAGGCGCAATTTTGACAATTTTCCCATCTTGGACTAAGACATCACACACTTGATCCAAACCAGACTTAGGATCCATTACACGACCATTTTTGATTAGTAGCATCTGCTTTCTCCTTTATTCATAGAAATCAACTTGGGTATCCAACAATTTATCCCCATCATAGACAAACTTGGCTGAGAAGAAGGGTTTATCCTCTAAAAGCCACCCAACAAAGGTATGGTCACCTTCCCAAGTCGGCTTACTCAAAACCTCGTCATAGGGAACCCATTCCAGCGTCCCCTCATTACAGTCAATCAAGTCCCCTTCAAACTCTGTCACCTTAAAAACATAGGTATACCAGTCTAAATCTGGCGTAAATTCAGGAAAAGTGATAACACCTTTTAGAACTGGCTTAGCTTTGAGCCCTGTTTCTTCGAGGATTTCACGTGCTGCGCATTCCTGAGGGGTCTCACCTCTCTCTAGCTTACCACCCACACCAATCCATTTCCCTTCATGAACATCATTTGGCTTCTTATTACGGTGGAGCATGAGCAGTTCTTTCCCGTTATCAATGTAGCAAATCGTCGCTAACTGAGGCATATTCTCTCCTTATCTAAGCCAATCGATTGGCTCTTGTCCTGTTTCTTTTAAGAATGCATTGGCCTTGGAAAAAGGCTTGGAACCCCAAAATCCTCTATAAACTGACAAAGGACTTGGATGGGCTGATTCGATAATCAAGTGATGAGGATTGGTAACTAAGGCCTTCTTCTTACGTGCATAGGCTCCCCAGAGTACAAAAACGACTGGTCTATCTAGATGATTGACCACCTGAATCACAGCATCCGTAAAAGGCTCCCATATCTGACCAGCATGACCATTGGCCTGTCCAGCAGGAACCGTCAAACAAGCATTAAGAAGTAAGACTCCTTGCTCAGCCCAAGCTGTCAAATCATGAGATTTCTTGACCCCGATATCATCCGACAATTCTTTCAAGATATTTTGCAAAGATGGAGGAGCTGGGATAGAGTCAGGTACAGAAAAACTTAAGCCCTGCGCTTGACCTGGCCCGTGATAGGGATCTTGCCCTAGAATCACCACCTTAACGTCTTCAAGCGGTGTTGTCAAGAGGGCCTGAAAAACCTTTTCTTTGGGCGGATAAATAGTCCCTTGAGAATAGACCTGCTCCATAAACTGATTGATTTTCCCGAAATAACCTTCAGGTAATTGTCCCTTAATCAAATCATGCCAAGACGAGTGTTCCATAGCCGACTCCTTCTTTTTTACTGCCTCTATTATAGCAAAAAGTGGTTATCTAAACCACTTTTTACAGTTTATCTAAACAATCCAGCAAGTCTTGGTAAGAATGGACTTCGTAGGTTGGCTGGGCTTGTGTGGGGTTTTCGAGGTGATGAGGATTGTACCAAATCGTGTCAATCCCTGCATTATTGCCGCCTTGAATGTCGGCGGTTAGAGAATCTCCAATCATCAGCGTCTTTTCTTTACTAAATCCAGCAATCTGTTGACCGATTTTTTCATAAAAGAGAGCATCAGGCTTTTGTGTTTGCAACTGTTCAGAGATAAAGACTTGGTTGAAATAAGGTGCTAGACCAGATTGAGCCAAACGCCCTGTCTGAATGGCAGTAATGCCATTTGTCGCAGCATACAGCTCATAATCTCGCTCAATGAGGTTGTCTAAGAGTTCATGAGCGCCCGAAAGAGTTTGTCCCTGCTGGGCTAAGTAAAACTGGTAACGCTGGGCAAGAAAACTACCATCTTTCTCCAGTCCAAAGTGAGCAAATAGACGAGAAAAGCGCGTGTTAACCAGCTCTTGTTTACTAATTTTCTTTTGTTCCAAGTCCTTCCAGAGAGCCTTGTTCATAGGAACGTAATAGTCTTTATAGGCCTGAATATCTGTAACCCCTTCTTCTTTTAGAAGTTGCGTCAAAGCCACATCCTCAGCAGCATCAAAATCAAGCAAGGTGTGGTCGAGGTCGAAGAGTAAAAATTTGTAGGACAAGTTGGTGTTTTCCTTTCTAAGATAAACAACTTTCACTTCAGCCAGTTGTTTAATGTAAAATCTTAAAAGTGGTATAGTATCACAAAGAATAATCGTTCCAATTGATTAACTAACTCATACTATTCTAGTGAATTATAGAAAAATCTTCTATAAATTCGAGCAATAGTTAAAATACAAACAAATATAATTCCCAAAATAGATAACACTATTTTCACAAAATTCATTTCAGAGCCTATTACATAGATATGAAAAAGAGGGGCTAGTCCTACACATAGAGACAATAGATAACTACTAAATCTTATCTCACCAATTCCTGCAAAAAAATGTTTCATTATAAATATCCCAATTTTACCTTTCATCTTTATAATCCACTAACAAATCTATTGAGTTCTCATTTTTTTGAATAATCTTGACAACAAATTTACTCCACTTAATGCCACTAAAACTTCAATGGGCAAAAAATAGTAATCCCATATCAAATGAGAAATCAGCAATGTTAGAAATAGTATGCAGTCAATATAACTATTCTGAAAATACTCTGTAATTACATAATACAAAAACACCACAACCATCAAAATTAAAACAACCATCATAATACTATCATCCTGTTCTTAATTTATTGTTACTTTTTCCATCCCATTCATCAATAGCATTAAAAAATCCAATCAAGAAATGATTACCTACTCACTAATACTATTCTAAAATTTAATTTTTTGGGGGATTTAGGAACGCAATTCCAATTAGCAATACACCTAATATAAATAAAAGTATTTCCCAAAATTTATTCTCAGTTTTAATAAAAGGTATAAGATACATACTAACCAATATGGAACTTACTCCTAAAAGAGCAGATGCCACTCTGACTTTATCACTTAGTTTAAACATGTTGAGTCTCCTATAAAATAAGCAGTGGCTATGTTTACTGTAACATTTATCCCAAAAGAAAGAACTTCGTTTTTATCTCTTCGTTACCTAGATAAGATATCCTTTCTCTACCTGATTTTATTTTAAAGAGAAGGAAGATTTAAGCCTATTTATCTCACTTCTTATTTTTAAATAATTCATACTCTTTTTCTCTGATAAAGGGAAGTGAAAAATTAGAAAAAATTAGTAGAATTGAAAACAGATATTCGTCTTTTTGCATTGCTAAAACATAGCCTAAAAATAAATAGACAATCAAATCTAGTA